>NZ_JBCGCS010000080.1:0-1223 GCF_038594925.1 Achromobacter sp. JD-1
CGTGACGAGGCGGGGCAGTTGGCCCTGACCGGCAAGACGGCAGCGGAGACGATCGCGTCGTTGAATCGGGACACGACGGATACGTTGAATGCGCTGAAACCGATCTTTGACAAGGAGAAGATCGAGGCGGGGTTTGAGATTGCGTCGGAGGCCCAGCGGCAGGTGGGGCAGTTTTTGACGAATCGGGCGAAGGAAATTGACGCTCTAAAAGCTCGTGCAAAGGACAAGACGCTGTCTCAAGCCGAGCGCGAACAAGCCGCCGCAACTGCGGAGAAGCTGGATAGTGAGTGGGGCCCGTCTGGGTCTTACCGCCGCGTTGTGGGCGCGATTTCAGCGGGCGCGGCCGGCAATGTGACAGGCAGCGCTGGTGCCTTCGTGCAAGCAGCCGCAGTGAACTATTTCCAGGGTCTAGGCGCATCGCAAGTTAAAAAGCTCGCCGATTCCATGGGTGATGGAACCGATTCGGAGGCAGCGCGCGCCCTTCTGCATGGAATTGTGGGATGCGCTGGTGCGGCGGCGAGCGGCAGCAATTGCTCCGCCGGTGCATTGGGGGCTGCAGCGAGTTCCGTCCTTGCCAAGCTGATAGGAATGGCCGCGGGGGATGACCTATCTGCAGAGGAGCGTGAAGCGCGAGGCAATTTGGTCGCCAGTATTGTGGCCGGCATATCCGAAGCAACTTCGGTGGATGCCACCACTAGCACCATCGCGGCTATCACGGAGCTGACCAATAACGCCCTTACCTTGTCTGAGTTGAAACGATTCGCAGCAGAAGCATCCACTTGCGAAGCACTTGGCAATTGCGACGAAGTCCAGGAGAAGTACCGGAAACTCAGCATCGAAAACCAAGAAACCATGATCGCAGTGTGTGCGGCAGACCCGAACCGCTGCCGGGAACTCTATGGTGATTTTGTCGAGCAAGTTACCGAGTATCGTGAGGAGCTAGATAAGTTAGCTGGCACGAACCTTCCTGCGGCCCTAAGAACTGATCTGGCCATATACTTTTTGCAGCACGCGGAAGCAGTCAGTTTGGCGCTCCATACCGAAATCGCCGCCGATCTGCAAAAAAGATATGGTGTGAGTACAGAGACGGCTGCAAGGCTAGTGGCGGCTGCGAGTGCGGTGGCGGGATCGATAAAGGGTGCAAAAGCGACAGGAAGCGGAGCGAAGTTTGCTGACCAAGCCAAGCTTGATGACCACTTTGCACGTCATGGCAGGGATTTTGG
>NZ_JBCGCS010000081.1:0-1216 GCF_038594925.1 Achromobacter sp. JD-1
CACCCATCCTTGTATGTTTTCATAGCACTTACCGATCTTGCTTCGGGGGTGCTGGGGATCGGGACGCACCCATCCATCAGCCGTCACTAGCGGACTGACGTCGGTAGATATCCCACCCCGCCCAAATACGTCGATTAAGAATCTAGCGGCCATGACCGCCGATTGATCGCAAGGTAACGAATCGGGCGCGGCTTCCCCAGCAGACACAACGCTATCGCAGGGAGTCTAGAGATGCAAACGTCTCAATCTTTCTTTGGTGTGGATGTGGGGAAATCCGAGGTTGTTGTGGCGATGCACGGGGCGGCCAAGCCGTTGACCCGGGCCGTCAAAAACTCAACGACTGGCTTGGAAAAATGGTTGCAAACGCTGCCGCGCGGAAGCGTTCTTGCCATGGAGTCCACCGGTGGCTACGAGCGCCTGTTGGCCGACCTGGCATATGAGCGTGGGCTGCGCGTCTACGTGCTGAACCCCAAGGCCCTGCACCATTACGCCAAGTCGCAGGCTCAACGGGGCAAGACCGACCGACTCGACGCTGTCATGATTGCGCGTTACGTGGCGCTCGAGCACGAGCGGTTGCATAGGTACGAACCTTGCCCGGAGCACATCGAGCGCCTGAGTCAGATCCAACGCTTACGCAAGGTGGCGGTCACGACGCGCACGAGGCTGCGCCTGTCCAGCGATCGGCACAAACACGTGGGCTCGCAAGCTCAGGTCCAGCAAGCGTTGGATGCCTTGACGCAGTTGGCAGACGCTCTTGAGCGCGAAATGCTCGATCAGATCGCTGCCGAACCCGCCTTGGCCGACGACTTCAACTTAATCACCAGCATTACCGGCGTGGGTAAGCTGACTGGGGCCGCACTGGTGACCGCCTTCGCCCGCATCCCGTTCGCCTCCTCGGACGCCGTGGTGGCCTACGCGGGGCTAGACCCCAGGCCCAAGGAGTCTGGCGCCTACAAAGGCCTGCGTAAACTCAGCAAGCAAGGCGATGCGGCCCTGAGAAGCCTTGCCTACAACGCGGCATCCTCAGCAAGCCGAACAGCTGCCTTCAAACCCCTCTACACAGCGCTACGAGTCAAGGGCTGGGCCTCAACGCAGGCATTAAACATCATCGCCAGAAAACTCCTACGCATCGCCTTCGGCGTATGGAAATCGCGCAAACCCTTCGATGTAAACCTCTTTATGGCCAGCCAGGCTTGCGCCAAACCATAGAATCTAC
>NZ_JBCGCS010000082.1:0-1201 GCF_038594925.1 Achromobacter sp. JD-1
CATCCTTGTATGGTGTAGGTGCGCCCTCTGCAGTGGGGAGGGCGCTGGGGTATGGGACGTCGTCATCCATCAGCCGGTAGGCGCCGGACTGCCACAACGAGAGCATCCCACCCCGCCTCACAGCGTCGATAAGGAATCTAGCGGCCAGGACCGCCGATTGATCGCAAGGTAACGCCCGAGGCGAGGCTACCCCAGCGGACTTAACGTATCGCAGGGAGAGCAATCATGCAAACATCAGGCTGTTTTATTGGGGTCGATGTCGGTAAGTTTGAGCTGCAAGTTGCCGGTCATGAAGGAAGGATTGTGGCGGGCGTGCTGCCCAACAATCGTTCCAGTATCGTCGGTTGGCTCAAGCGTTTGCCCGCCGGCAGCGTGATCGCGATGGAGGCGACTGGGGGCTACCAGGAGTTGTTGGCCCGCACGGCGCACGACCAGGGATTTGAGGTTTACGTCCTGAACCCTACCCATGTGCATCATTACGCCATCTCGTTGGGCAACCGGGGCAAGACCGATCGTCTGGATGCCGAGGTTATTGCGCAGTACATCGCACAGCGGCGTACAAAACTACACCGTTATGAGCCAATATCGCCAGAGCTGCAACAGGCCAAGTCGCTCCAGGCGCTTCGGTCAACGGTGGTGCGCGTAGGCACGTCGTTGAGGCTGTCCGCGCAGCGCCATGGTTGCGCCAGCAGCCATCAGAAGAAGGCCCTGGCAAGCCTGAACTTGTGGGCCGAACAGCTTGAGCGGGAGTTGATCGCCACGATCAAGGCCGACAGTGAGTGGGCCAAGACCTACGGCCTGCTGACTAGCATCTGCGGCATCGGCCCGATCAATGGCGCGGCCCTGACGACCTTGTTCAACCGGGTCCACTTCGCCAGCAGCGATGCAGCGGTGGCCTTCTGTGGGCTGGACCCCAGGCCGAACGAGTCCGGTAGAAAAACGGGCCGGCGGCGCTTGAGCAAACAGGGAGACAAGGCAGCCAGGACCTTGCTCTACAACGCGGCCAGTTCGGCAGCGCGTTCGATTTACTTCAAGGATTACTACGCCATGCTCCGGGCACGCGGCCTGGCTTCGACGGCAGCCTTGGTGGTGATTGCGCGCAAACTCTTGCGCATCGCCTACGGGGTCTGGCGCACTGGTCAGTCCTTCGATCCTGGGAAATTGCGGCCGGTTATGGGTTGACCCAAACCATAGAATCTCG
>NZ_JBCGCS010000083.1:0-1167 GCF_038594925.1 Achromobacter sp. JD-1
TGGGCAGTGGGTATCGTCTTTTCCGGTGCCATCGCTGGCGGCATCATTAAGCTGGTCTTCGGTTGATGGCCACCTCGCCCAAGCAAAAGGCCAAAGCCCCAGCTGCAGCCGCCCCAGTTGCGGTGGGGTCAGAAGTGCCGCCCAACCGCTTCCCCCTTTTCAAGGGTGCCACCCGCGTCGCCACCGTCCCCGGGGGAGTGCCGACACGGGCATTTGCCGGACTGGTCTTTCTGACCGTCACCGCCGCTTCATTCACGCTGTGGGGCTGGCTGCTCTTTCCCGTCCTTTATCCGGTGATGGCCATTCTGAGCCGCCATGATGACCGCGCCTTCTGGATCTGGGAGCTTTGGGTCAAGACCAAGTTCTTGGCTAAGAACAAGCGCTTTTGGGGTGCGATATCCCTCACGCCAACACCCTACAGCCGGCGGCGCCCATGGGCCCGCTGGCTCGGAGTTCACGACCGATGAAACAACAATCCATCGTGACGTTGCCGGCGTATGAGCCGCCGGTCAGCACGTACGTTCCCTACTCGCACCACGTCACGCCCACCATCATCGCAACCCGCGACTGGGAGTACCTCTCGGTCTGGCGCATCGACGGGCGCACCTTTCAAGGCTACAGCGATGAGGAGCACTACCGCTGGATCGAGGAGCTCAACAACGTGTTCCGGGGGTTCCCAACGGGATTCGGGATCTGGTCGCACCTTGTCCGTCGCAGGGTGTTCGAGTATCCCGAAAGCGACTATCCGGACCAGTTCTCCCGCGATCACGATGCCGCGTATCGCAAGGTCTTCGCCGGTAAGCCGCCGATGATCAATGAGATGTACTTGACCGTGCTGACACGGGCGCAGATCGATCCCGCTCTGCGCTTGCTGTCTAACTTTGAAAAGCGAACGGCGCGCTCGGCGCTTGCGTGGCAGAACCAGGCGATCGAAGAGCTGGATGACGTCAACCGCAAACTTCGCGGATCGCTCAAGCTCTATTCACCGGAGCTGCTAACCATTGTCGAGCGGGAGTCTCCGCACGACATTAGCGGCGAGGAGTCTCCGCACGACATGAGCGGCGAGGAGGCACCGCGCCGGAAATCGCGGTTCTCGGAACCAGCCGAATTCCTCGGCTTTCTGCTCAACGGCAAGATGCAGCCGGTGCCGCTGGTGAACGCGCGCCT
>NZ_JBCGCS010000084.1:0-1149 GCF_038594925.1 Achromobacter sp. JD-1
CTGAGTTGGAGATTCCCTTGAAGAAAAGCAGATTTACCGAGAGCCAGATCGTTGCTGTTCTGAAGGAAGGCGAAGCCGGCATGCCGGTCGCCGAGCTGTGCCGCAAACACGGCATCAGCAACGCCACGTATTACCTTTGGAAGAGCAAGTTCTCCGGCGTTCAAGTTTCCGAGTTGCAGAGGCTGCGCGAACTGGAAGCTGAAAACGCCAAGCTCAAACGCATGTTTGCCGACTTGGCGCTGGAGAATGCAGCGATCAAGGATGTCTTGAATCGAAAATCCTGACGCCGTCGGCCAGGCGCGAAGTGGTGGGACAGCTGGTGCAAGCCAAGCTCTCAATCACGCGCGCTTGTCAGATTGCCGGCCTATCGCGGGCGGCGTACTACAAGAAGCCAATGCCGGCATCTGAGCGGGATTCCCAAGTCATTGATGCTCTCAATGCCATTGTGACCCGGCATGGGCGTTGGGGATTCTGGAAGTGTTTCACCCGGCTGCGCCTCGACGGTCGCGGCTGGAACAAAAAGCGCGTTCATCGGGTGTACTGCGACATGGGTCTGAATTTGCCTCGGCGCCGCAAAAAGCGGCTTCCCGACCGACCGCGACAGCCGCTGGATCTGGCCACAGAGCCTAATCGTTGTTGGGCGCTCGACTTCATGCATGACGCTCTCTACTGCGGCCGGCGGTTTCGCACTCTGAACGTGATCGACGAGGCGAACCGGGAGTGCTTGGCCATCGAGGTAGGCGTGTCCATCCCGTCTGCACGCCTCATTCGGGTATTGAGCCGTTTGATCGACTGCTATGGGCCGCCTGACGCAATACGCCTGGATAACGGTCCGGAGATGATCTCAGAGGCGTTCACCCAATGGGCTAGCGCAAAGGGCATCGCGATCCGCTATATCCAGCCGGGCAAGCCAAATCAGAACGCTTTCATTGAGCGCTTCAATCGAACTTATCGAACCGAGGTGCTCGACGCGCACCTGTTCGCCAACCTTGAGCAGGTCCAGGCGATTACCGATCAATGGCTGGTCGATTACAACCAGTACCGCCCGCATGAATCGCTGGGTGGCCTCCCGCCGGTGCAATTCATGCCCCGGCTAACCCTTGCTCCGATCGTCTATCAACCGATGTCTACTTGACAGGGGTGCTTACG
>NZ_JBCGCS010000085.1:0-1064 GCF_038594925.1 Achromobacter sp. JD-1
GCACAGCTGCACTAATTCCGATAAATCGAAGCAAGAGCACACACCATGAAGATCGACTCCAAAGAACTCGCCGCCATTCACGCCGCAAGCACCCGCACGGAGATCCCGCATTCCCAACTGCGCCTGAGCGAAAGCTATCAGGCTCGTCGTCCGCTGGATCCGAAGAAAGATCCTGAACTTTCGGATCTGAAGGCCACGATCAAGGCCATGGGCGGGCTGTTGCAAAACCTCGTGGTCGTTGCGTGCGCCGATGGCTTCTACGAAGTCTGCGCGGGCGGTCGGCGCTGGGCAGCGCTGGGGCTGTTGATCGAAGACGCCGTGTTCCCGGCAGACTACAGCGTTTCGTGCCTCGTGATTCCGGCCGAATACGCCCACCACGCCAGCCTGATCGAAAACATCGCCCGCAAGGCTATGCACCCGGCAGACGTGTATGAATCGTATGCCCGTATGCGCGCGGAGAAAAACTGGACCATCGAAGCCATCGCGGCCGCGCACGGCGCAACGGAATCCGCCGTAAAAAAGCTGCTGGCTCTCGGCGCTGTTTCGCCCAAGCTCATGCAGCTATTCCGCGATGGCAAGATTGAAGTTGCCGATATGCAGGCGTTGGCGTCGGTTTCGGACCACGCCCGCCAGGAAGCGGCATGGAAGGCGGCGCAGTCGGAACACTGGAACCGCGACGTTCATATCCGCAACCTCCTGGCGGAAACGGAAATGCTGGGCGACTCGGCCGTTGCCCGCTACGTGACAGTTGCTGCGTATGAGAAGGCGGGTGGAGAAGTGCGCCGCGACTTGTTCGAGAACGACACCTATCTGGCTGATCCGGATATGGCGCGAACGATGGCCCTGGCGAAGATGCAACGGTCCAAGCTCTTCAAGGCGGTATCGACCGAAGGCTGGCTGTGGGTGGAATGCCGGGTGTCTTTCGCATACGACGACAAGAAGCAATTCGGGGAAATCCAACGCGCCCACCTCGACCCGAGCAAAGCCCAGGCCAAGCAGATTGAAGCGCTGGAGAAAAAGGTGTCCACCGCACAGGAAAAGCTGGATGGCTTGCGCGCCGTTGA
>NZ_JBCGCS010000086.1:0-1061 GCF_038594925.1 Achromobacter sp. JD-1
GCACAGCTGCACTAATTCCGATAAATCGAAGCAAGAGCACACACCATGAAGATCGACTCCAAAGAACTCGCCGCCATCCACGCCGCCGCCACGCGCTTGGATATCCCGCATTCGCAACTGCGCCTCAGCGAAGCGTACCAAGCACGAAGTGCGCAGGACCGCAAACAGGACACCGAGATTCTGGAGCTGAAAGCCACCATCCAGGCGATGGGCGGACTCCTGCAAAACCTCGTTGTGGTCGCAGCGCCGGACGGCTCCTATGAAGTGTGCGCGGGCGGACGGCGGTGGACAGCCCTTGGCCTGCTGATCGAAGGCGGCGTTTTCCCAACCGACTACCCGGTCCCTTGCCTCGTCATTCCGAGCGAGTACGCCTACCACGCCAGCCTAGTCGAAAACTTCGGGCGCAAGGCGATGCACCCGGCAGACGTGTATGCAGGCTATGCGCGTCTGCGCGCCGAAAACTGGACGGTTGCGGCCATCGCCGCCGCGCATGGCGCTTCAGAATCGGCCGTCAAGAAGCTGCTGGCGCTGGGCGGCGTATCGCCCACGCTCATGCAGTTGTTCCGCGACGGCAAAATCAAGATGGACGAAATGCAGGCGCTGGCTTCCGTGTCCGACCACACCCGCCAGGAGGCGGCATGGAAGGCGTCGGCGGGCCAATACTGGAACCGCGATGACCACATCCGCCAGTTGCTGGCCGAAACTGAAATGCGCGGCGACTCGCCCGTGGCGCGGTACGTGACCGTCGCCGCGTATGAGAAGGCGGGCGGGGAAGTTCGCCGCGACCTATTCGAGAACGACGCCTATCTGGCCGACCCGGAGAAGGTGCGCAGCATGGCCGATGCCAAGATGCAGCGGTCCAAACTGTTCAAGGCGGTGCAGGGAGAGGGCTGGTTGTGGGTGGAATGCCGTGTTTCTTTCGAGTACGCCGACAAGAAGCAATTCGGGGAAATCCAACGCGCCCACCTCGATCCGAGCAAAGCTCAGGCCAAGCAGATTGAAGCGCTGGAGAAAAAGGTGTCCACCGCACAGGAAAAGCTGGATGGCTTGCGCGCCGTTGA
>NZ_JBCGCS010000087.1:0-998 GCF_038594925.1 Achromobacter sp. JD-1
GTCGCCTCTTGGGCGAGCTTGAGGTAGTGGGGCAGCCAGAGGGCGGGGTCGTCACCATGCTTGGCAACTGCCGCTTCGGCGATTTCGGCCAGGTCTTCGGATCCGGAGAACACCAGCAGCGCCTCGGGACATGAGGCGAGGTCCAGTTCGGCCGTGACGGCAGACTCGTTTTGCTTGACGACGAACTGGCGGCTGAACGGCGGCAGATCCTTGACCATCTTGAAGACAGCGGGGGACAGCTTGAATCCGTCGACGTAGTCCTCTGCAGTGGCCTTGGGATTCTCGAGAAACATGGCGGTCGCAGACTGCTGAATAAGCGAGCGACCAACAGGGTTCTCCAGGATCGCAGCGGGCTCCTGCGTCGCGAAGACCAGGACGCCGTTTTTCTTGCGGACCGTGCGGCTGGCGTCCTGCATCGACGCCTGGAAGTACGGCACTTTCAGAGGGTGCTGAACTTCGTCAAAGAAAAGGGCGATTCGGCGCCCGTCCATCATCTGGTCCGTTCGATAAAGCAAGTACGTTATTGCCGCGTCACGGACGGGGCCTTGTTCGAGGAACTCCGTCAAGTCAAAGCCAAAGAGGTTGTTCGCCGCCAAGTCCAGTTCGTCTTTGGGGTTATCGAACAACCAGCCATACTCGCCACCCGCGCACCAGCGTTTGAGGCGCTCTCTCAGGCTCAGTTGACCTTCAGGTGCCGGCGCGGCGGGCAGAAAATTAACCAGGTTGGACAGGCATCGATCCTCCAGGTCGATGTGCTGCACAAGCTGGTTGACGGCCATGGCGATTTGCTTCTGCTCGGAGGGACTGGCCGCCTCGTCCCCGTTTGCCCCCAACAGCTTCGTCATGCTGGCCATGAACGCGACGTTTGAAGCGGTGTCAGGCAGTTGCAGGTAGTTCCAGCCGGTTTTCACGCCCAGGCGCAGCGGGAAATACTTGCCGCCCATCGCCATGACGGTCACCTGCATGCCGCGATCCTTGTCGAACACGATGCCCGTGTA
>NZ_JBCGCS010000088.1:0-998 GCF_038594925.1 Achromobacter sp. JD-1
GTCGCCTCTTGGGCGAGCTTGAGGTAGTGGGGCAGCCAGAGGGCGGGGTCGTCACCATGCTTGGCAACTGCCGCTTCTGCAATTTCGGCCAGGTCTTCGGATCCGGAGAACACCAGCAGCGCTTCGGGACATGAGGCGAGGTCCAGTTCGGCCGTGACGGCAGACTCGTTTTGTTTGACGACGAACTGGCGGCTGAACGGTGGCAGATCCTTGATCATCTTGAAGACAGCTGGAGACAGCTTGAATCCCTCGATGTACTCCTCGGCGGTCGCCTTCGGGTTCTCGAGGAACAAGGCGGTTGCGGATTGCTGGATAAGCGATTTGCCAACAGGGTTCTCCAGGATTGCGGCGGGCTCCTGGGTGGCGAAGACGAGCACACCGTTTTTCTTGCGGTCGGTCCTGCTGGCATTCTGCATAGACGCTTGGAAGTAGGGAACTTTCAGCGGGTGTTGCACCTCGTCGAAAAACTGCGCGATCCGTCTGCCATCTTTCATCTGATCCGTCCGATAGAGCAGGTACGTGAGAGCATTGTCTCGGATCGGTCCGTGCTCCAGAAACTCCGTCAAATCAAAACCGAAGAGTTCATTGACCGTCAGGTCCAGCTCGTCTTTGGGGTTGTCGAACAGCCAGCCGTACTCGCCGCCTGTGCACCAGCGCTTGAGGCGCTCTTTGAGGCTTAATTGACCTTCGGGGGCAGGCGCTGCGGGAAGAAAATTAACCAAGTTCGACAGGCATCGATCCTCCAGGTCGATGTGCTCCACGAGGTGGTTGACGGCCTTGGCGATCTGCTTCTGCTCGGAAGCAGTGGGGGGGGCCTCCCCATTTGCCCCCAAAAGCTTGGTCATGCTGGCCATGAATGCGACGTTTGAAGCGGTTTTCGGCAGTTGCAGGTAGTTCCAGCCAGTTTTCACGCCCAGGCGTAGCGGGAAATACTTGCCGCCCATCGCCATGACGGTCACCTGCATGCCGCGATCCTTGTCGAACACGATGCCTGTGTA
>NZ_JBCGCS010000089.1:0-951 GCF_038594925.1 Achromobacter sp. JD-1
CGCACCAACGCTGTATAGCTACGAGAGGTGAAGACCAACCCGTTGTCGGATCGCAGCAGGAACGGCACAGGCACGCGGCCCAGCGTTCCGAAGCGGGCGATCAGGGCATGTTCCAGTGCGCTTCCTGCGGTGCAGGCCTTGCCGCTGCGCGACAGATGCCAGCCCAGCAACTCCCGGGTATGGCAGTCAATCACCAGCGCCAGCGTCGCCCAGCCATCCCGACCCGCCCAGACGCGGCACAGATCCGTCGACCAGCGCTCGTTAGGCCTCGTGGCCACCGACGGCAATGCCTGGATCCGGGGCCTGAAGCCGATGGGCCGCTTGCGGACCTGCCAGCCCATCAACTGGAACACGCGCTGCACGGTGTTCTTGTTGAACCCCAACAGATGCGCCACCGTTCGATAGCCAAACGACGGCGATTCTTCGATCAGCGCCTTGATGGGCGCGACAAACTGCGGATCGAGCTTTGGCGATGCCTTCACCGCCTTGTAGTAGACGGTGCGGCGAGGCACGTTGAACCAGCGGCACAGCTTGGCGATCGAGACGGTGATGCCGTCGGCTTGCAGTCCCTGGTGGATCGTCTCGATCACTTCTCGTCCTCGCCCAGCAGGGACTGCAATTTTTTTCTCGCGCGAAGCTCCAGCATCGCCTCGCCGTAGGCCTCTTGAAGGTCCTTGAGCTGGCGCTCGTACTGCTCGCGCACGTCCTGTAGATTGGCCCGCAAGGCATTCTCCATGCCCCGCTTGCCATCGTCGACCCACTGTTCGACCTCTGAGGGCGACAGGTCGTATTGGCGGCTGGCCTCTGCGACGGTGACCTTGCCTTGAATGATGTCCAGCACTAGCGCGCTCTTGCGCTTGGCCGTCCAGCGTTTGATGTCGTCTTCCATCTTCATGCTCATCGTCAATTCCCTCGATTATGACGTGAGCAGGTTTTCACTGGGTCATTACA
>NZ_JBCGCS010000009.1:0-235610 GCF_038594925.1 Achromobacter sp. JD-1
CCGGCTGATGGATGACGACGTCCCATACCCCAGCGCCCTCCCCACTGCAGAGGGCGCACCTACACCATACAAGGATGATGACGCGCACCCCGACGCCGTGCTGCAAGCCCTGCTGCTTGCTCGCCATAGCTGCCGCGCTTTCCTGCCCGCGCCGGTGCCGCGCAATGTCATCGAACGCATCCTGACGCTGGCGCAGCGCACGGCGTCCTGGTGCAACTGCCAGCCCTGGCAGGTGGCCATTACCGAAGGCGCGGGCACCGAGCGCCTGCGCGCGGCGCTGCAAGCGCGGGCGCAAGCCGCCGATGCTGGCCCCGGCTTCACCCCTGACTTCCCTTTCCCCCCCGAATACCGCAACGAATATCTGGCGCGCCGCCGGGAATCGGGCTTCCAGTTGTACGGCGCGGTGGGCGTGGCGCGCGGTGACCGCGAGGCCTACCGCCGGCAAGAGATGCGCAATTTCCAGTTGTTCGACGCGCCGCACGTGGCCATCATCACCACCGATGAGGCGCTGGGCGAATACGGCGCGATGGACTGCGGCGGCTACGTCGCCAACTTCCTGCTGGCGGCCCAGGCCAATGGCGTAGCCACGGTGGCGCAGGCCTCGTTGGCGATGTATCCGGAAGTGCTGCGCGAGGTGCTGGGCATTGGCCCCGACCGGCGCGTGGTCTGCGGCATTTCCTTCGGCTACGCCGATACGGCGCATCCGGCCAACAGCTACCGCACGCGGCGTGCCGAGTTGCCGGAAATCGTCAGCTGGATTTCTGGCTAGCAGCAAGGGCTGACGATCCACCCAGAGGACAGACGCCGCGACGCCTGATATGGTTCACCATGTTTGCCGTTTGGCTGGCTTCGTTTGGCCCCGTCCGGCCCTGTTCATTTCTCCAGCATCCCCCTTGAAGATGACCTCCAAACACATCGATACGGTATTGCAGCACGCGGGCACCGCCCCGTTCGACCCCGAAACCGGCACGGCGCCCGTGCCGCTGCCGCCCATGCGCGCCAGCACCGTGCGGTTCCAGAACCTGGCTGCGTTGGAGCAGGCACAGCGCAGCAAGGCCGCTGGCGACCGTGCCACCACTTACGGCCGCATGGGCATGGATACCCACGCCGCGCTGGAAGAGGTCTTCACACACCTGGAAGGCGGCACGCACTGCTATCTGGCATCGTCGGGCCTGTCGGCGATGACGATGGTGATGATGGCGCTGTGCTCGGCGGGTGACCACGCGCTGATTTCTGATTGCGTCTACGGCCCGATGCGCGAGCTGGACGACGCGGTGCTCAAGCGCATGAACATCAGCATCACCTACTTCGCGGCCGATGAAAACCTGGACGCCTTGGTGCAGCCCAACACCAAGCTGCTGTACGTGGAATCGCCGGGTTCGCTGTTGTTTGAAATGCTGGACATGGGCGCCATGGCGGCCGTCGCCAACCGCCACGGCCTGGTGCTGGCCACCGACAACACCTGGGGCTCCGGCTATATCTACCGCCCGCTGACGCTGGGGGCGCAGGTGTCCGTCATTGCCGGCACGAAGTACGTGGGCGGCCACTCCGACCTGATGCTGGGTGCGGTGGTGACGAACGACGAGGCCATCGCCAAGAAGCTGAACCGCACGCAATACGCGATGGGGTATTCCATCAGTGCCGACGACGCCTGGCTGGCGCTGCGCGGCGTGCGCACGATGCCGATCCGCATGGCGCAGCACGCGCGCAATGCTATGCAGGTGTGCGAATTCTTCAAGAACCGTCCCGAAACCGTGCGCCTGTTCCACCCGGCGTGGCCCGAAGATCCGGGCCATGCGCTGTGGCAGCGCGACTGCACCGGTTCCAACGGCATGCTGTCCGTCGAGCTGCGTCTATCGCCCGCCGGTGCGGGCGCTTTCGTGGATGCGCTGACCTTGTTCGGCATTGGCTTTTCGTGGGGCGGCTACGAAAGCCTGGTGCAACTGGTGTCGCCCAAGGACCTGTCTACGCATCGCTATTGGGGCGAAGGCGACAACGCGCTGGTGCGCTTGCACATTGGCCTGGAGTCGCCGGACGACATCATCGCCGACCTGACCCAGGCGCTGGAGAAGGCCGCCGCGGTCGGCGCATAACGCTGACGCGGCGGCGACGGTTTCACGCCGCCGCGGCGCGTATCCACGCGCCGATGCGCGCGGCGATGTCGTCGCTGTTGTCGTCCATCATCGGCATGTGGGAATTACCGGTAATGCCCATCTGAGCCAGCCGCCACGTGTCGACCCGCGCACCGTGGCGTGCCAGCATATCGGCATAATCCTGGCCACTGACGCACAGGCGCTGCCACAGCGGCGTGGCGTCCAGGTAGTCGCCATAGACGAAGAGAAACGGCTTGTCCGCCACGGCGGTAGCCGAGACATCGGCGGAGAATCCCGACGGTTCAATCCCGATGACGCCGCGCACCAGATCGGGCCGCGCGTGCAGTGCTCGGTAAGCCACTTCGCCGCCGTGGCTATGCGCCACCACCAGGCAGGGGCCGACGCGGTCGAGCACCGCGCAGAAGGCGTGCCGCGCCGCGTCGTTATTGCCCAGCCAGCGTGGCACGGCATGCCGGATGAAGTCGTCGAACGCGTCGACCGGAAAGCGTTGCCCCGCGAACGCACGACGCGCCCCGAAATCTTCGGCGCGACCAAGCCGGAACAACGACCAACTTTCCTGCGCGCTTCGGATGATGGGCGGCTCGGGCCAGACCTGTTCGAACGGCGCCCACCCGGCGCGCCCGCGCTCGACGTTATCCACCACATACACGGCATGGCCCTGGCGCAGAAAATGCTGCATCCAGCCCGTGCGTCCGTCAGGCGTCTGCTCCCACATCGCGCCCGTCATACCGCCGCCGTGCAGCAGCACGATGGGCAGCGGATGCGCCAATTGCGCGGGAACGAAGTACTGCACATAGGCCTGTTCAAAGTGGTACAGGCCATTGGGGTCATACGCCAGCGACGCGCTTTGCGTGAACGCGATTTCGCGTTGCGGCAGGCCGGCGATGTTTACCGGCCTGCCGCCCGCGTAGAAGCTGCCGAAATCGGTCAGCGTGACGGGCTGGTTCTGGCCCTGCGCTTGCATCATCGTTTGACCAGCGGGCATTGGCTGTCCGCCAGCGGCCAGGCCAGCGTGTCGCCGGGAATGTTGCGCACGATGTTGTAGTAGTCCCAGGGCCCCTTGGATTGTGCAGGTGTTTTTACCTGAGCCAGCATCATGTCGCGCACCACCAGGCCGTCTTCGCGAATATGCGCGTTGATGCTGAAGGGGTCATCGATAGGCAGCGATTTCATTTTTGCCATGACGGCATCTGCGTCCACCGTGCCGGCCGCCTTCACGGCTTGCAGGTAGTGGCGCACCGAGCCGTAGACGCCGGCCTGCAGGAAGGTGGGCGGACGGCCGACGCGTGCTTCGAACTTTTTGGTAAAGGCGCGCGTGCCGTCGTTCATGTTCCAGTACGACGGCACGGTCAGGTAGGTCTTCTGCGCGGCTTGCAGGCCCAGGCTGTGCACGTCCGTGATCAGCAGCAGCATGGCGGCCAGTTGCTGAGCGCCGCCGATACCGAATTCCGCGGCTTGCTTGATGGCCGCAATCGTGTCGCCGCCCGCGTTGGCGATGGCGATGATCTGCGCCTTGGTCCCTTGGGCCTGAAGCAGGAAGGACGCAAAGTCCGATGCGTTCAGCGGATGGAACACCGTACCCACGACTTCGCCGCCGTTGGCCTTGACGACGGTCTCGGTGTCGGCCGCGAGTTGCTTGCCAAAGGCGTAGTCCGACGCCAGGATGAACCAGCGCTTGTTGCCTTCGTTGACCACGGCGGTGGCCGTGCCGCGAGACAGGGCGTAGGTCGTGTACGTCCACTGCACGCCATAGGGCGAGCACTGCGCTTGCGATAACGCGGTGGTGCCGGGGCTGGAGAACAGCACCAGCTTTTTCTTTTCGCGCGCAATGCCCTGCACCGCCAGCGCAACCGATGAATTGGGCACGTCCACCACCACGTCCACGCCGTCGGTGTCATACCACTTGCGGACCATGCTGCTACCGATGTCGGGGCGGTGTTGGTGGTCGCCCGATACCAGCGTGATCGGCTTGCCCAGCACGGTGCCGCCCATCTCTTCTATGGCCAGCCGGGCGGCTTCCACCGAGCCCTTGCCCGTGGCGTCGGCGGTCACGCCCGCCATGTCGGTAAGCACGCCGATCTTCACGCCTTCGGTTGTGCTGGCGTGTGTGGTGATGGCGCTGAACGCCAGGAACAGGCCCAGGCCCAGGTTCAATGTCGCGCGCTTGCGCGGGAATTGCCGTTTCATTTGTCTTCCACCCATGTGATGCCGTCTTTGCGGCGAATTCTTGTGGCGAAAGTGTAGCGCCGCGGGTTCGATGGCGAGGAAGAATTTCTCAACGCATTCCCAAAAGCAGAGCGCCCCGGCCATGCGGCCGGGGCGCTCTGCAATCCCTGCGCAAACCGAATTACTGGTTGCGCGCCATCGGGATCAATTTGTTGACTTCCTTCAAGGCGCCTTCGTAGCTGTTGCCCGCCATGACCGGCGAGGTCATGAACTTGCCACCGACGGCAAACGACGGCGTGCCGTCGATACGGTAGGCCTCGGTCAGTTGGGTGGCGCGTTGCACCTGCGCCTGCACGCTGAACGAATCGAAGACGGAATCGAACTTGGCGCGGTCCACACCTTGCGTGGCAACCCAGTCGCCCATGGACTTCTTGTCGAACAGGCGCTTGTGTTCACCGTGGATGGCGGTGAAGAACTTGGCGTGCAGATCGGGGCGGTCCAGCGCCTGGAACGTGTAGTAGACCTGTTGCAGCGGCTTCATGCCGGCGTTGAACGCAATGGGAATCTGCTTGAGCACGACGTCCGACGGGGCCGTCTTGGCCCACTCTTCAACCATGGGTTCCATGGCGGCGCAATGCGGGCAGGTGTAGGCGAAGAATTCCAGCACTTCCACTTTGCCCGGGGTGTCCGACGGCAGCGGCGGATTGATTGCCACATAGGCTTGCGTGCCTTGCGCGTGGCTTACCGGGCTGAAGAACGCCGAGGCGGTCAGCGCGGCCGCGGCCATGATGCGAATGATCTTTGGGGACAACATGGATGAGAGGTTCCTGAGTAAAAAGTTACAGACAGGCCCGGGGCCGGATAAGTTCAATGCAAAAAATAGCGCCGGATAGGTTTACTGGCGGACCACGGCGGTTTCGATCTTGTTTTCGCCCAGGCGGCCACGCGCGCGATTCATGTCGTCCAGCCGCGCAAACGGACCCACCCGCACCCGGTTTAGCGGTTTGCCGTTGACTTCCGCCTTTTGCACCGCCACCGGCAGGCCCAGCAGGATGATGCGCGCCCTTAACGATTCAGCATCGCTTTCGCCGCGAAATGCGCCTGCCTGCAAGTAATACGTGCCCGTTGCCGCCGGCGCGGCCTTGGCGGCTGGGGCGGGCTTGGACAGCGGTGTCGGGCTTGGATTTTGCGTTTGAGCCGGCGTTTGACCCGACGCGGCGGCCTGCGGCTTGTTGGTGGACGGCAAGGTGGCGATCAGCGCACCCAGGTCATCCAGCCGGGACGGCGTCTCATCGGGCTTGGACGTGGTGCCGGCACCTGGCAGAGGCACCGGTGCGGTGGCGGTGGGACCGGTGGGCGGCGCGCCTGCCGGTCCGTCGCGTCCGTACAGGCCGGCGTTCGGATCCGGCGCCTGGCGCGGGTCGGGCAGCTTGCCCGTGTCGCCCTGGCGGCTGGCCCGGTCCACGAAGGGCACGGGAGCCTTTGTGACGTAAAAGGCCACGACGGCGGCCACGATCAAGCCTAGGAGCAGACCGGCGAGCGCCCCGTAAAGGGTGCTGCCGCTTTCGCCCGAGGAACGGCGGGTGGTTTTGCGCTTGGTTGCCATGAACCGATGTTACATCCGCTCGGGCGCGGACACGCCCATCAGCGTCAAGCCATTGGCCAGCACCTGACGCGTGGTGGCGGCCAGGCGCAGGCGGGCCAGCTTCAAGGCCACGTCGTCCACCAGCACACGTTCGGCGCTGTACCAGGCGTGGAAGTCAGACGCGCAATCGCGCAGCCAGAAAGCAATGTGGTGCGGCGACAGGTCTTGCGCGGCCAGCGCCACCACGTTGGGAAATTCGGCCAGGCGTTGCATCAGCGCGAATTCGGACGGCGCGGTCAGCAAGGACGTATCGGCGGCTGCCACATCGGCGGCGGGCATGCCGGCGTTGTTGATCATCGTGCAGATGCGCGCGTGGGCGTACTGGATGTAATAGACGGGGTTCTCGTCACTTTTCGACAAGGCCAGGTCCACGTCGAACACGAATTCGGTGTCGGCGCGGCGCTGGATCAGGAAGTAGCGCACGGCGTCGCGGCCCACCCAGTCGATCAGGTCGCGCATGGTGACGTAGCTGCCGGCGCGCTTGGAGATCTTGACCTCTTCGCCGCCGCGCATCACCTTGACCATCTTGTGCAGCACGTACGATGGGTAGTCTTTCGGAATGCCCTCACCCAGCGCCTGCAGGCCGGCGCGCACGCGGGCCACGGTTCCGTGGTGGTCGCTGCCCTGGATGTTCACGGCGCGGTGAAAGCCGCGTTCCCATTTGGCCTTGTGGTAGGCCACGTCCGGCACGAAGTAGGTGTAGCCGCCTTCGCTCTTGCGCATGACGCGGTCTTTGTCGTCGCCGGTGCCCAGTTCGGTGGTGCGCAGCCACAGCGCGCCGCCCTCTTCATAGGTATGGCCGCCGGCGACCAGCGCCTTGACGGTGGCTTCGACGCGGCCCGACGTGTACAGCGAGCTTTCCAGGTAGTAGTTGTCGAACGCCAGGCCGAAGGCCTGCAGGTCCAGGTCTTGTTCGCGGCGCAGGTAGGCCACGGCGAAGACGCGGATGTCGTCCAGGTTGTCGATGTTGCCGGTGGCGGTGACGGGCTCGCCGTCGGACGGCTGGATGGTCTTGCCGGCCTGGAAGTCGCGGGCGATGTCGGCGATGTAGTCGCCCTTGTAGCCGTCTTCCGGCCAGTCGGGGGATTCGGTCGTCAGGCCACGGGCGCGCGCCTGCACGCTGATGGCCAGGTTGTGGATCTGGTTGCCGGCGTCGTTGTAATAGAACTCGCGGGTGACGTCCCAGCCGATGGCGTCGTACAGGCGGCACAGCGCGTCGCCCAGCGCGGCCTGGCGGGCGTGGCCCACGTGCAGCGGGCCGGTGGGGTTGGCCGACACGAATTCAACCAGGATCTTCTCGCCGCTGCGCGGGGCGCGGCCAAAGCTTGCGCCCTGCTCGGCCACGGCGGCGATGACGGCCTGGCGCGCGGCGGCGGTGATGCGCAAGTTGATGAAGCCGGGGCCGGCCACTTCGGCGCTGTCGACCAGATCACGGGCCTCGGGGTTGGCCAGCAGCGTGTCCACGATGGCTTGGGCCAATTCGCGCGGGTTGCGGCGGGCCGGCTTGGCCAGTTGCATGGCCACGTTGGTGGCAACGTCGCCGTGGGCGGCAACCTTGGGGCGCTCGAGCAGCACGTTGGCCTGGGCGTCGGGAAGGCTCTGCGCAACGGCGGCCTGGATCAGGGAGATAAGCTGTTTTTGTTGCTCGGGGAGCATGGGCGTCTGAAGAAGTTCTGGGTGAGTGACCAAGGCGGGGATCAAGCGGACGGTGTCCGGGCCGGCGATGTCACGGGAATCATCCGGAATGATAGTTGATTTGGCGGTCCAACCGGCGGCCTCGGGGGCGCAAACTGTCCGGCAAGCGTTCGCGGGGACGGCGGAACTCTCAATAAAATCAATCGTCTAGGTTTGTGAGGGCGCGCCGGCGGCAGCCGCCCCTGCGCCCGCGCCATAGCGCCAGTTGGCATCGCTTTGGCGTTGGGGTAGTGTATGTAACGTATTCATTGAGGGAGACCGCAACATGCTGATTACCTTTCACTCCAAGGTCGTGGCCGAAGTTCTGATGGTGTCCGACCACGCCGTCCCCATCCTGCAGGCGGCGGGAAAGCCCATCGGCGACAAGATCCCCGAACGTGGTGTTTTCACCGTCGAGCAACTGGGCCCCGCCATCAGCGGCATCGAGCACGCCATTGAAAGCGCCGAGCGTCCCGACGAGGACGAAGACGACGAAGACAAGGCGCCCCGCTCGGCCATGGCGCGCATGGTCGGCTTGAAGGAACGCGCGTTTCCGCTGCTGGACATGATGCGGCAATCTCAAGCCGCGGGCGTCGAAGTTACCTGGGAAGCCTCGCGCGGTTGGTAAGCAATGTCGCCCGGCGGACAATCTGCCCGGCGTTTTTTGCCTACCCTTGCCGCCTGACGCCCTTTCAAGGAACCCCTTTATGCGCTGCGACATCACCATTGTTTTCGACACCCGCCGGTCGCTGGACCTGACCGCCACGGTGGAAACGTCCCCGCAACGCCAGAGCGACGCGCGCGACTGGTTCGACGGCGCCTGGGAAACCCTGGGCTGCGAACCGTTGCGCCCCAGCGGCAAAGTGCTGCTGCTGGACAAGGTGCTGGGCGTGGCCGACGCGCTGGGCTACGACACCCTGTCCTCCGACGCCAAGGAAGCCCGCGAGTTCGCGGAGCATCTGGCCATGGCGCTGGAGCGCCCGCGCATCACTGTTGACCTGCCGGGTTTGACCGTCGGCTACTGACGGCCCAGGCGCGGCATACGTGAAAATCCCCGCTCGCAAGGCGGGGATTTGCTTTTGGGCGGCGTCTGCATGCCTTGCGGCAGCAGGCAAGCCCTAGCGGATCCCCGCCCGCATGAACGATTGCACGAACTGCCGCTGGAACAGCAGGAAGGCGATCAACAGCGGCGCGGCCGACATCAGTGTTGCGGCGGTGATGACCGACCAGTCGATGCCCTGATCCGTGGACGAGAACACCTGCAAGCCCACCGTCAGCGGCCGAGATTCGACCGAGTTGGTGATGATCAGCGGCCACAGGAAATTGTTCCAGTGGTGGCTGACCGACACCAGCCCATAGGCCACGTAGATCGGCTTGGCCAGCGGCACGTATACCTTCCACAGAATCTGCATGGCGTTGGCGCCTTCCATGCGCGCCGCTTCCTCAAGCTCGCGCGGCACCGTCTTGAAGGTCTGGCGCAGCAGGAAGATGCCGAACGCCGAGGCGAAGTACGGCAGCCCGATGGCGAACACCGTGTCGCGGATGCCCAGTTGGCTCATCGACCGGTAGTTCTCCACCAGCAGCACGTCCGGCATGATCATCAGCTGCAGCAACACCAGCATGAAGACGAAATCGCGGCCCCGGAATTCAAAGCGCGCGAAGGCGTAGCCCGCCAGCGTGGACAGCACCAGTTGCGCCGCCAGCACCATCGTGACCAGCATGAAGGTGTTCAGGAAGTAGCGCGGAAACGGCGCGGCATTCCAGGCGCGCGCGAAGTTATCCAGCGTCAGCGGCGCGAACAGCTCGAAGCGGGTCGCGTAGGCCGGGGGGTGGAACGCCGCCCACATGGCATAGGCAAGCGGCAGAATCCACAACAGGCCCAGCGCCCAGGCGCCCAGGGTATCTAGCTTGTCTTTCATTGATAGTGCGTCCTGCGGTCCAGCCAGCGGAACTTGATCAGCGCGGTCAGCGCCAGTACCACCAGCAACACGACGGTCAGCGTGGCGGCGTAAGCCGTGTCCCAGAAACTGAAACCCACCTGGTAGATGTAGTACAGCAGCAAGGTGCTGGCGTTGTCCGGCCCGCCGCGCGTCATGACCACCACATGGTCCACCAGACGGAAGGCGTTGATCAGGGCATTGATCAGCACGAACAGCGTGGTGGGCATCAAGAGCGGCCACAGGATGCGGCGGAAATACTGCCAGCGCGAGGCGCCTTCCAGCATGGCGGCCTCGCGCAGCGACGGCGACACGGTCTGCAAGGCGGCCAGGTAGAAGATCATGAAAAAGCCGGCTTCCTTCCACACCGTTACCAGCATCAGCGCCGGCAAGGCGGTTGCGCTGCTACCCAGCCAGTTGGGGCCGGGCGCACCGAACCAACCCATTACCTGCGCAATCAAGCCGTATTGCGGCGTGTAGAAGAACAGCCAGATGTTGGCCACCGCCACCATCGGCAGCACCGTCGGCGTGAAGTACGCCATGCGCAGAAAGCCGCGGCCGCTCAGATTGCGGTTTACCCACAGCGCCATGATCAGCGCAATGCCGATGGACGTGGGGATCGTGCCCAGCGCAAACCACAGGTTGTTCCACAGCGACTGCCAGAACACCGGATCGTCACGCATCAGGGCGTAATTCTCCAGCCCCACGAACCGCGCCGGACGCGCGCCCTTGGGGGTGGAGAAAAAGCTGTGCCAAAGCGTCGCCACGGCCGGGTAGTGCGTGAACGCGGCGAGCAGCACGATGGCTGGCAGCAATAGCAGCCAGCCATAAAGCGCATGTAAAGAGCGGCTCATCGTGCTTGTCGGCTTACTTGTAGGAACGCAGCACGCGATCGGCCTCGCGCTGGGCGTCGGTCAGGGCTTGCTGCGGCGTCTTCGACCCGATCAGCGCCGCTTGCAGCGCATCGTTCAGGGTCTTGGTGACGCGCTGGTTTTCATGCGTGGAGAATTCCGCCACGCTGACTTCCAACTGGTCACGCGCGACGGTTGCGGCCGGCACTTCCTGTGCGTACTTCTTCATCTTCTCGGTCTGCCAGGCGGCCGGCGTCACGGCGACGTAGCCCGTGGCGATGCTCCAGTCAGCCGCGCGTTCCGGCGTGGTGGCCCATTGCGCGAACTTCAGCGCGGCTTGTTGCTGCGCCGGCGTGCCGCTCTTGAAGATGTAGAAGTTGCCGCCGCCCGTGGGGCTGCCGCCGCGCTTTTGCTTCGGCATCATCGCAACGCCGAACGGGAAGTCGGCATTCTTGCGGATGTTGGTCAGGTTGCCGGTGGTGGTCCAGACCATGGCCGCCTTCTTCTCCAGGAAGTCCTTCGGCGTGGTGCCCCAGTCAATCGTGCCGGTCGGCATGATCTTGTGCTTGGCCGACAGGTCGCGCCAGAACTGGGCGGCTTCCACCGCCGCCGGCTTGTCCAGGTAGACCTCGTTGCCGGCCTCGTTCATCAGGATGGCGCCGTTGGGCGTGGTTAGCGCCTGGAACAGCCAGTACGCGAACGCGCCGCCTGACGGAATCTCGATGCCCCATTGCGTGGTGTTGCCCGAGGCGTCCTGCTTGGTCAGCTTCTTGCCGTATTCAACCAGTTCGGCCCAGGTGGCGGGCGCGCGTTCGGGGTCCAGGCCCGCGGCCTTGAACAGGTCCTTGTTGTAGTACATGACGATGGTCGAACGCTGGAACGGCACACCCCAGGTGTGGCCGCCCGTGCGGCTGTTCTGCATGAAGGCGTCATAGAAGCTGCCCAGCCACTTCTTGTCGGCATCGGACTTCGCCAGCGAATCGATCGGCACGATGGCGTCTTCGTCGATCAGGGTGAACATGTCGGTCGACAACAGCACAGCCAGTTGCGGCGGCGTGCCGCCCTTGAGCGCCGTCAGCGCCTTGGCGATGGAATCCTGGTAGGAGCCTGCGTAGATGGGCTTGATCTTGATGTCGGGGTTTTCCTTCTGGAATTCTGCCACCATGTCGTCGACGATCTTGGTGATGGGGCCGCCCACGGCCACCGGGTAATAGAACTCGACTTCAACGGGTTTGTTCTGCGCCTGTGCCGGCAGGGACAGGCAGGCGGCGGCCAGGCTGGCGGCCAGGGTCTTCAGTACGATGCGTCGCATGGTGCGTTTCCTTTCCTGTGGATTGGGCGTCTTTCAGCGCCCGTCGGTGTTGATGACCGCCGAATCGGCGGCAAAGAAATGCTGTTGCTCGTTCGGCCAGGACAGGCCCAAGGCCTCGCCGGCGCGAGCGCGCAGGTGGCCGCCAACTCGCACGGCGACGCCACTGGTGTCTCCAACGCGGCACACCACAATGGAGTCCGCGCCGAAGTACTCGACGCTTTCGACGATGGCGGGCATGCCCGCGCCGTCGATGCGGATGTGTTCAGGGCGCACGCCCAGCTTGACCGCGCCGGCCGGCGCATTCGCAATGGCCGGGCCATGCGTGCCGGTGATGACCGTGGAACCATGCAGGCTGGTCAGTGCGATCAGGTTCATGGGCGGCGTGCCGATGAAGCGGGCGGCGAATTCGCTGGCCGGGCGCGCATACAGGCCGTCAGGCGTGTCGTGCTGTTCGATCTGGCCGCCGCGCAACAGCACCACCTGGTCGGCCATGCTCATGGCCTCGGTCTGGTCGTGCGTGACATACACCATGGTGATGCCCAGGTCCTGCTGCAACGCGCGGATCTCGCGGCGCATCTCGTGGCGCAGTTGCGCGTCCAGATTCGACAGCGGCTCGTCCATCAGGCACACCGGCGCTTCGGAAATCACGGCGCGCCCCAACGCCACGCGCTGTTGCTGGCCGCCTGATAATTGCGACGGCTTGCGGTCCAGCAGATGGGCCAGGCCCAGCAGCGCGGCCACGCGCTGCAAGCGGCGGTCGAAATCGCGCGCGGGTTCCTTGCGCACCTTCAAGCCGAACAGGATGTTCTCGCGCACGGACAAGTGCGGGAACAGCGCGTACGACTGGAACACCATCGAAATACGGCGCTTGGCGGGAGGCAGTTGCGTCACGTCGCGGTCGCCGATGCGGATGGTGCCCGACGTGGGCGTATCCAGCCCGGCAATCATGCGCAAGGTGGTCGACTTGCCGCAGCCAGACGGGCCCAGCAGTACCGTGAAGCTGCCTGCCGGCACCGTGAAGCTCACGCCATGGATGGCGGCGGCGTTGCCGTACTGTTTGGTGAGGTTATCCAGAACGATGGATGACATGCTGTCTCGAAGATCTAATTGTTAGATCCGCATTGTTGCCTGTTATGAAAACCTTTTCATTGTGCAGCGCAAACATGACGGATTCGTGGCAAGTTCCACGGCTTCAAACTGCGCGACGCCTATTCGGCGCAGCGCTCATGCAAAGGGATACGGGCCGGGGTAATCCCCGATAACGGCGTGGTGCGTGACAAGATTCTTGCCCTGCCACCAATGCAGCTGGTAGCCCGGCGGTTCCATGATGTATTGCAGCGTCGGACGGGGCCCGAGCTCCAGCGCCAACTGATGCGCGGTGCCGGGGCAGGTTGAGGCGATGGTGCCGCCAAAGCGCTGGAAGATCGTGCGGTGCAAATGGCCGCACAACACGCGTTCGACGTTGGGAAAGCGCGACACGATGCGCTCCAGTTCCGGCGCGCCGGCCAACAGGCCGATGTCGTCCATGTGTTCAATGCCGGTCAGGAAAGGCGGATGGTGCATCACCACCAGCGTGGGGCGGTCGGGTTGTTCAGCCAGACGCGCCGCCAGCCAGTCCAGTCGGTCCTGGCAAAGCTCGCCATGGCTTTTCATTGGCACCACGGTGTCCAGCGCCAGCAAGCGCAGCGGATAGGTCTCGATCGCGTATTGGATGAACGGGCCGCCGCCTTGCAGGTAAGCATGATCGGGAAATGCCGCGCGTAGCTCCGCGCGATCGTCATGGTTGCCCGGCAGCAGAAAATACGGAATCTCCAGCGCGCTCAGGTGGTCGCGCAGCACCTGGTATTCATGCGGGCGGCCCAGGTCGGTCAAGTCGCCCGTGATCAGCACGCAGTCGGGGCGCGGTGTCAGTGCGTTCAACGCGTCTATGGCCGGCGCGAGGAACGCCGCGGGGTCAATGACGCCGTAGGCCTTGTCGCCCGGGGTGCGCATGTGCAGGTCGGTGATTTGTGCGATGAGCATGATGCGTGCGGTGTGTGGGGTTTGGATGAAAGCCGCGGAATGTCGTCAGTGAAATCCGGTCAACGACGCACGGAAGCCGCGGTGCCGCCGACCACGATGCAATGCGGCAGGCGGTTCGATTGCGGCGGCTGGCCGTGAATTTGCGCCAGCAGGTTCGAGCACGCTGTCTGCCCGATGCCGTCGCTGGGTTGCGCCACGGTGGTCAGCGGCGGGGTCAGCAGGGCGCCAAAGCGCATGCCGTCAAAGCCGCAGACCGAAATGTCGCTGGGCACGCGCAGCCCCAACGCCACCAGGTCGGCGATGACGGCGGTTGCCAACAGGTCGTTCGAGCAGAACAGCGCGGTGGGCGCCTGCTTGCCTCGCAGCGCGGCCTTGAGCACGTCGGCGTCGCTGCCGGTATGCGAGCTCATGGCGATGTGCTGCACGGTGTCCAGGTTCAGCTTCTTGGCGCAGGCGCGCGCGCCCATCAGCCGGCGGCGCGCACGGTCGGACGCGGTCAAGGGGCCGGTCACCAGCGCAATGCGGCGGTGCCCCAGTGCGGCCAGGTGCGCAACCATGTCACTGGCCGCGGCGCGATTGTCGACAGAGGCAAACGGGTGAGTGGACGACTCGTTATAGACGAGCACGTAGGGCATGCCGGCGCTGTCCAGATCGTCCAGCGTGGCGCTTTTGTTCACGTCGGCAACGGTAAGAATCAAGCCATCCACCTGATGGTCCATCAAGCCTTGCACTGCCGCCGATTCAACGGCCGGGTCATAGCCGGTGGCGGTCAGCATGACGCTGTAGCCGGATTCTCGCGCCCGCCGTTCCGCGCCTTCGAAGCATTCGGCAAAGACGGGATTGGACAAGGTGGGCAGAATCAAACCTATGGTGCGGGTGCTGCCCGACCGCAGGCTGCGGCCCACGCGGTTGGGCCTGAAACCGGCGCGCTTGGCCACGTTGCGGATGTGCGCCAGCGTGTCGGGATGCACGATCTCGGGCTGGTTGAACGCGCGCGAAACCGTCGCCGGCGAAACACCTGCCTTGCGAGCCACTTCAATAATGGAAAAGCGGGGCGACGGGCGCGTAGCCATATCTGAATTACTGCCGATTTACTGAAAACGATTTCATCTTACAAGACAAATATGACCTTTGTGTTGCACGGGTTTGCGCTATGCTGACGTGAACGCAACAACACAAAGCCAGGGCGCGGCGTAGTCGGTTTACCCGGGAAAACACGGTGTTTTCGGTGTTTTTCCCAATTGACGCGACGCGCACAATGGTTGGGATCGGTCCGCAGAAATCGCGTGGCGACAATGCCTCGCGGCAAGCAGGACAGACCCTCGGTCAAGGGGACCGGGTGCGCAGTCAGTAGCCACGCCATGCGCGGCGCCGGGATAGAGGAACAGGAAATGTCTACAGCCTTGAACAGACTTGGCGCGCTTGAAGCCGCGCGCAAGCTGCAACGGCGCGAGTTGACCGCGGTGCAACTGGTGCGGGCCTGTTTTGCCCGCATCGAGCAGCGCGAGAACACCATCCATGCATGGACGGCGCTGCAGAAGCAAGCGGCGCTGGAGCACGCGCAGGCCTTGGATGAAGGCGCCTTGCGCGGCCCCTTGCACGGGCTGCCCATTGGCGTGAAAGACCTGTTCGACACCTTCGATCTGCCCACCCGTTATGGCTCTCCCATTTACGAACGCCACCGTCCCGGCCTGGATGCGGCTTCGGTGGCGCTTTGCCGTGGCGCGGGCGCCGTGGTGGTGGGCAAGACCGTCACGACCGAATTCGCCACCTACCAGGCGGGCCCTACGCGAAATCCGCGCAACGAAGCCTATACGCCGGGCGGCTCGTCCAGCGGTTCAGCGGCCGCTGTCGCTGACGACATGGTGCCCTTCGCGCTGGGGTCGCAAACGGCGGGCTCGATCATTCGTCCGGCGTCGTACTGCGGCATCGTGGGCTTCAAGCCTTCCTTTGGTGCGATTCCGCGCGCGGGGGTAAAGAGCCTGGCCGAATCGTTGGACACCGTTGGTGGATTCGCGCGCTCGGTGCCGGACGTGGCGTTGTTCGCCTCGGTCATGATGCGCGATGCGCGCATGCTGAACTTGTCCTACGACGCCAAGCCGCGCATCGGCATGTGCCGCACGCTGCAATGGCGGCATGCGCACGCGGAAACCAAGGAAGCTTTCGCGCAGGCCGCGGCCACGCTGTCGCGCGCGGGCGCCGTGGTGCAAGAGGTGCCGCTGCCCGCGCAGGATTGCATGCTGGTGCAGTTGCACGCCGACATCATGGCGTTCGAGGCTTCGCAGTCGCTGGCCTACGAACGCCTGCAACACGCCAGCCAGCTCAGTCCGAAGATTCAGGCGGTGCTGGAAGCGGGGTCACAGATCACGGCTGAACAACACATCAGAAATCTGGCGCGGGCCGAAGAATCGCGTGCCCGCGTGAACAGCTGGTTCGACGACTACGACGTGGTGCTGGCGCCCAGCGCCGCTGGCGAAGCTCCGTTCGCCGACCTGGGCACGGGCGACCCGCAGTTCTCGCGCCCCTGGACGCTGTTTGGCCTGCCCTGCTTGAACCTGCCCTTTGCCACCGGCCCGCAAGGCCTGCCCGTTGGGCTGCAGTTGATCGGGCAACGCTACGACGACTACCGCGCGCTGGCAATCGGCGCCTGGGTCCATGAGCGGTTGCTGGAGGCCAACGCACCCGATATCGGTGCGTCCGATATGTGGCCGCGCGGTTGAACGCTATTCGGACTGTGTTGAGCGGAAAGCAGAAAGCCCGCCGATAAGGCGGGCTCTGTTTTGCCGGGTGCGCCAAAGAGAGGTGTGTCTTTGGGTCGTGGCCAGCCCATGTTTCGGGCTGGCTGTGGGCGTTCAGTGCAGCTTGCGCAGCGGAATCACGCGGCTTCGGTTGCTTCCTGGTCAACGGAGGCCACGGCGCCCGCATTGATGTGACGGTTGACGGCGCTCAGCACGGCCTGGAACGACGCGGTCACGATGTCGCGGTCGATACCCACGCCAAAGCCCGTGCTGGACTCGCCGACGCGCAGTTCCACGTAGGAAGCGGCGCGCGTGCCGGTGCCGGTGCCAATGGCGTGCTCGTGGTAGTCCATGATGCGCACGGGCACGTCCAGCGCGGCAACGAAGGCCGAGATGGCGCCATCGCCCTTACCCGTTACGACCCGGCGTTCGCCGTTGTATTCGAGTTCGGCTTCGATGCTGAAGTGCTGGCCTTCACCCGCCGACGGGTTGCCGTCGATGCGGTGACGGATCAGCTTCCACGGCGTGTTCTGTTCCAGGTATTCGCGGTTGAAAATCGTGTGCACGTCGTCGGCGGTGACTTCGCTGCCGGTCTCGTCCGTGACGCGCTGGATGGCGCGGCTGAATTCAATTTGCAGGCGGCGCGGCAAGACCAGGCCGTGTTCCTGTTCAAGCAGGTACGACACGCCGCCCTTGCCGGACTGGCTGTTCACGCGGATCACGGCGTCGTAGCTGCGGCCAAGGTCGGCGGGGTCGATGGGCAAGTACGGTACTTCCCAGACGGCGTCGGCCTGTTGCAGCGCAAAGCCCTTCTTGATGGCGTCCTGGTGCGAACCCGAGAACGCCGTGAAGACCAGGTCACCCGCATACGGATGGCGCGGGTGCACCGGCAATTGGTTGCAGTATTCGGCGCAACGGCGCACTTCGTCGATGTCCGAGAAGTCCAGGCCCGGATGCACGCCTTGCGTGTACAGGTTCAACGCGAGCGTGACGAGGTCGACGTTGCCGGTGCGTTCGCCGCTGCCGAACAGGCAGCCTTCGATCCGGTCGGCGCCGGCCATCACGGCAAATTCAGCGGCCGCAACAGCCGTGCCGCGATCATTGTGCGGGTGCACGCTAAGCACGATGCTGTCGCGGCGCGCCAGGTTCTTGTGCATCCATTCGATCTGGTCCGCGTACAGGTTGGGGCTGGTCGCCTCAATCGTGGCGGGCAGGTTCAACACCATCTTGTGGTCGGGCGTGGGCTGCCACACATCGGCCACGGCGTCGGAGACTTCCAGCGCGAATTCGGGTTCGGTGGTGCTGAACACTTCGGGCGAATACTCGTAGCTCCATTTGGTTTCGGGGCGCTGCGAGGTGTATTGCTTGATCAGGCGCGTGCCGGTGGTGGCGATGCCCTTGATCTCGTCCTTGGACATGTTGAACACGACCTTGCGGAAGGCCGGCGCGCAGGCGTTGTACATGTGGACGATGGCTTGCTTGGCGCCGGCGGCGGCTTCCACGGTGCGGCTGATCAGGTCTTCACGCGACTGCGTCAACACGATGATGGTGACGTCATCGGGGATGCGCTTTTCGTCGATGAGCTTGCGCACGAAATCGAAGTCGGTCTGCGACGCCGACGGGAAACCCACTTCAATTTCCTTGAAGCCGATTTTCACCAGTTGCTCGAAGAAGCGGAGCTTGCGCTCGACGCTCATCGGTTCGATCAATGCCTGGTTGCCGTCGCGCAAGTCGGTGCTCATCCAGATCGGCGCCTGGGTGATGCGGCGGCTGGGCCAGGTGCGTTCGGAGAAGTCGCGGGTAAAGGGCGCGAAGGGGACGTATTTGGTGGCGGGGTTGGCAAGCATCATTACTACACCTCGATCGGTATCTTTTGAATCCCGTGAGCACTGAGTCTCGGCGGCGCCTGTGACCGGATGACGGTTTTGCGCCAGGGGTTGCCGTGATTAACCGGCAGGATTCACAAATAAATGGGGGAAATCGCGTGTGGCAAACGTGGCTGCCGAGCTACCACGGGGACACTAGGCCCGGCAACCGATCGGTAGGTATAGCGATAGCGCGGCGGCAAAGGACGAGCGAGCGCGCAGGCCGGCGACCGGAGCGGCAAAGCGTCCGGTGGCAATCGCGGGGAGGGTGCGGTAAGCGGCCATAGGGTGCTAGTCAAACATACTTTTTCGACAAGCGCAAACAGAAACTGCCAGGTTGGGGGTCAGCGCGCCGGGCCGATACGCGGTTCGACGTAGCGTTCGGTGCGGGTTTCGCCACGCGGTTCGCGACGGCCCTCATCGCGCGGATCCCGGGCCGGCGGGCTGGCCGATCCGTCCAGAATCTGCGCCTGTTCCGCCACCATGGCGATCTTGCCACTGCGATTGTGGCGAATTTCAGACAATGCGCGGCGCAAGTCGCCTACAGTGAAGGGTTCCTGGCGGTCGCCCCAGGTCCAGCGCAGTACGCCCAGCGACTCTTCAGTCAGATTGGGCGCCAGATCGGCCAGCACGTCGGTGCTCACCGGCGTCGCGGCGCCCGAGGCCAGGCTGGCCGAAAACCAGGCGCGCACGGAGAAGAAGACAATCAGGGTCCAGATGCCGGTGACGACCCACCAGATGTAAGGATTGACCTTCTGCGCCATGTCTTGGGTGGGTTGGCCCAGGGTATGCAGGAAGTCGTAGTTCATGCGCTTGCCGAAATCCAGTATCCACGAGGCAATCAGATACCAAAGGACGACGGCGACGGCGATCATTATCGCGCGCACAACGATTCGGGGTAGCGCCAGTTTGAGCAGGGTCTGGCCGATAAGTCGGCTGTCCTGGCGAACGCTTGCGGGCGAAGTCAGATTCATCATGCAAAATATTGTACCTATGACCCGTCCAATTTTAGAACTGCGACCTGGCCAGCATTTGACGCTGACCCCTCAGCTACAGCAATCGATCCGATTGTTGCAGTTGTCCACGCTCGACCTCGAGGCCGAGATCTCGCAAGTGCTGGCGGACAACCCGCTGCTGGAGCGGGAAGACGACACCCCCGCCGCCGAGGCGCAAGCCGAATCCGAGCGCGAGTCCTCCGTGCAGGACGATGAACCCGCCGTCGAACGAGATTCCCCCGCCGAAGAAATGCCTGGGTCTGGCGGGGTGTATTCGGACGATGATTCCGGCCTGCCCGAGGCGGCGCGCCCCGACACCCTGCGCGAGCACCTGTTGGGCCAACTGATGTTGACGCGGGCCGCCCCGCGCGACGCCGCGCTGGCAGCCCTGCTGATCGACGAGCTGGACGAAAACGGGTATCTGGGATCGCCGCTTGAGGAAATCCTGACGTGGCTACCCGCCGACATGGAACCGGACCTGGACGAATTGCGCGCTGCGCTGTCCTTGTTGCAGTCGTTCGACCCCCCTGGCATCGGTGCGCGCGACATGGCCGACTGCCTGGTGTTGCAGTTGCGCCACCCTGACCTGAGCCGTCTGCCGGAAGCGGCGGACGCATCGGTCCTGGCGTGCGCGCGCGCGATCTGCGCACAGCATCTGCCCGTGCTGGCCACGGGTAACGCCGCCCGTCTGTGCGCCGCCGTGGGCTGTGACGAGGCGACTTTCCGCGCCGCCCATACTCTGATCCTGCGGCTTGAACCCCGCCCAGGCCGGGCCTGGACCGTGCCGGCCGCCGACTACGCCGTGCCCGACGTCATCGTGCGCAAGACCCGGCGCGGCTGGCAGGTCACGCTGAATAGCGCTGCGGTGCCCCGGCTACAGATCAACGGCCTGTATGCGCAGATGCTGGGCAATCAGAAGGAATCCGCGCACGCCGGCTTGCAGACCCAGTTGCAGCAGGCCAGATGGATGATCCGCAACGTGGAGCAGCGCTTTGACACGATCCTGCGGGTGGCCCAGGCGATCGTGGAACGCCAGACTGCGTTCTTCAGTCAAGGGCCATCGGCCATGCGTCCGCTGATCCTGAAAGACATTGCGGGCGAGCTTGGCTTGCACGAATCGACCATTTCACGGGCTACTACGCAGAAGTACATGCTTACTCCGTTTGGTACGCTGGAGCTCAAGCGCTTCTTCGGCACGGGCGTGTCCACGGACGGGGGGGATGCGACTTCCGCCACCGCGGTGCAGACGTTCATCCGCCAAATGGTGGCGGAAGAGAACCGCGCCAAGCCCTTGTCGGATAGCCAGATCATGCAGAAACTGGCCGATCAGGGGATAGTCATCGCCCGCCGGACGGTGGCAAAGTACCGCGAGGCGCTGCGGATTGCCCCCGCCACGCTGCGCAAGGCGCAGGCCAGCGCGCGTTGAAATAGGGGACGATTCCGCGCGGATTCGTCCTTTGTATCAAGGGCTTGCGTGACAATTCCGCTACAACTTTTTTTGGGTGCGGGGCTTGTCATTCGTCGAATAATTTTCGATAATCATTCGCATGTACATTTGCGTATGTAATGCCATCACCGAACGCCAAGTCCGCGCCAGCGTGGACGGTGGCGCGACGACGCTGTCCGACCTGCAATTCGAGCTGGGCGTAGCCACGTGCTGCGGCTGCTGCGCGGCAACCGCCGCCGAATACCTGCCGGGCGGCCGCTGCTCCAGCGTGTGCGACGTTCGCTCCATCGCCGTTCCGGTCAATGCTCCTGCCACGCTGGTTGAGTCGGGCGCGGCTGCCAACAACAGCAGCTTCCCCATTCCGCTGGTCGCCGCGGGCTGAGTATTGCCGTCCCCTTCCGGCTCGCTGAGGTTTCCCAGCGGGCCGCGCTGTTTTTCCTTCCAGATTTCCACTGCTGTTCCTGCAGTTTCTCCCGCTGTTTTCCTGTCGATCCCCTTTTGCCCGCGCCGGGTTGCAAATGCACAACCTGACGGCATCAGCGCGTATGTCGCCGAAAACACCCAGCCTTCCTCTCATTTACCGAGCCCTCGCGCGCAATATGCTGAACGATTGCGGCGTATCGGTGCGCGCAAGGCCGCATATCGCTTGCCTTGTGTGTGCAAGGCATCAAGTACGCATACTCATTCTCATTGGCTTGTCGCTTTCTTGTAGCGGTCCTAAAGCGGTTTACCAAATGCAGAGCAAGGCTAGGCGCGGCCCCGCGGCAGGTGGTAGTCTGCCGGGGTTGCGTACGCGCGGCATCGTGCGCTCCTTTGTCGCGATGCACTCGCGTCGCGCCTGACTGCAAGGAGTCCATTATGAAAGGCGACAAAACCGTCATCCAGTTCTTGAACAAGCAACTGACCAACGAACTGACGGCCATCAACCAATATTTCCTGCATGCTCGCATGCTGAATCACTGGGGCTTCGACAAGCTGGGCAAGCACGAGTACGAAGAGTCCATCGGTGAAATGAAGCATGCGGATCGCCTGATCGCGCGCATCTTCATGCTGGACGGCCTGCCCAACCTGCAAGATCTGCACAAGCTGCTGATCGGTGAAGACGTGCCCGAGCTGCTTGCCTGCGACCTGAAGCTGGAGCAAGCCGCCCACACGACCGTCGTGGAAGCCATTGCCTATTGCGAATCGGTGCGTGACTACGTCTCGCGCGATCTGTTCCAGGACATCCTGGACGACACCGAAGAACACATCGATTATCTGGAAACCCAGATTGAACTGATCGACAAGGTCGGTATCCAGAACTACCTGCAAAGCCAGATGTCCGTGCCCGAGTAATCGGTTCGACAGCAGGCAAGAAAATGGCGCCCCGTGGGGCGCCATTTTCATGGGCGGCGTAAAGAAAATACGGCGTTACTGTGCGCCGAGTTACTGCGGCCGGGCCGGGCATTCGGCCATCGTGCCCCAGGCGCGGTTGGGCGCACAGTACTTGTTGCGCGCATTCCAAGAGCACGAGGGGCGCTCGAAGAAGCCTTGCGTGGCGCAATGGGCCAATTCGCGTTTGAGCGCGTCCTGCCAGCCGGGTACGCCCGGCGCGGGCGATGTGTTGGGCGGGGGCGGAGGCGCCTGGATCATTTGCGACGTGCCGTAGCCGCTGGTTTGCATCTGACCGCCGTTGATGGCGGTAGACGTGCCAGGCACTTGCAGATCCATTGTGGTGACGTCCGAAGAGCCTGACGGCAACGGCACTTCCGAGGCCGCCGCGATTTCTCGCGCCTGTTCGGGCGTGATGCGCTCGCGCGAGATCTGCACGGCGGGATCGCTGACGGTGTCGAACAGCGACACCGTATTGACCTGCCATTCCCGGTCAGCGGGCTTGTCCGGCACGCCCAGCGTGCCGTCAATGCGGGGCTGCGGGGGTTGCGCCACGTAAGGGCGTCCGTTGGCGTCCAGCACAGGTTGCTGCGAAGCCGCCGCGTCCTGTCCAGGAGCCGGTGCCGCGGGCGGCGCGTGTGCTACCAGCCAGTCACCCAGTTGAATACCGCCCCAGGCCGACGCGCCAAGCGCGACCAGGAGCGTTGCGAATAATAAGCGCCAAGACATTGCTACCCTCATCTGCCGTGCGGAGCCCGAACGGGCCTACGCCTTGTCCCCGAAAACCTTGCCTCCATGCTCGCGCATGGCATGGAATTTAACCTCGGGATACAGATCCTCGGCTACGCGCAACTGCGCGTGGGAACTGACCAAAAAGGCCGCCGCATCGACGACATCATAGGCGATATGGGCGGCATTGGCATCCATGAACTTGCGCAGCGCTTTCGGGTTTTCAGACGTAATCCAACGTGCCATTGTGTAGCGCGAAGGCAGCATCCGGGCGTCCGCGCCGTACTCGGTTTTGAGGCGGTGAGCGACCACTTCAAACTGCAATTGGCCGATGGCGCCCAGCAGCAACGAGCCGCCGGCGGCCTCGGGGCGGAACACCTGAATGGCGCCCTCTTCGCCCAGTTGGGTCAGGCCGGTGCGCAGTTGCTTGGTGCGCAGCGGGTCCTTCACTTCCACCGCCTGGAACAGTTCAGGCGCGAAGAACGGCAGGCCGGTGAACTGCAGCGTTTCGCCTTCGGTCAGCACGTCGCCCAGTTGCAGCACGCCGTGGTTCGGAATGCCGATCACGTCGCCGGCATAGGCCTCGTCCAGCAGCTCGCGCCGTTGCGACAGGAAAGACACCACGTTGTTGGGCCGCATTTCCTTGTTGGTGCGGGCCACCTTCAAACGCATGCCGCGTTCAAAGCGGCCCGAGCTGACGCGCACGAATGCAACGCGGTCGCGGTGGGCCGGGTCCATGTTGGCTTGCACCTTGAACACCACGCCGGTGAACTTGGGTTCCTCCGGCAGCACTTCGCGTTGCAGCGCCATGCGCGGGCCGGGGGGCGGCGCGTGGTCGACCAGCGCATCCAGCACTTCCTGGACGCCGAAGTTATTGATGGCGGACCCGAAGAACACCGGGGTCTGCTTGCCGGCCAGGAACTGATCGCGGTCGAACGGGGGCGCGGCTTCGTTGATGAGCTCGATCTCGCCGCTGGCCTGGTCAAACGCCGAGCCGTAACGGCGGGCGATTTCGGGGTTGCTCAGGCCTTCGATGACGTCGTCATTGTCCGAGCGGCGTTCCTGCCCGGGGCGGAACACGCGCATGCGATCGCGGCGAATGTCGAACACGCCGCCAAAGGCCTTGCCCATGCCGACCGGCCACGAGAACGGCACGGCGTCCATGCCCAGGTGCCCTTCGATTTCAGACAGCAGTTCCAGCGGCTCGCGCACTTCCCGGTCCATCTTGTTGATGAACGTGATGATGGGCGTGTTGCGCGCGCGGCAGACCTGCAGCAGGCGGATCGTCTGCGGTTCGACGCCGTTGGCGGCGTCGATCACCATCAGCGCGGCGTCCACCGCCGTCAGCACCCGGTAGGTATCTTCCGAGAAGTCCTGGTGGCCCGGGGTGTCGAGCAGGTTGATGACGCAGTCGCGGTATTCCATCTGCATGACCGACGAGGCCACGGAAATGCCGCGTTGCTTTTCAATTTCCATCCAGTCGGACGAGGCATGGCGCGAGGCTTTGCGCGCCTTGACGCTACCGGCGATCTGAATCGCGCCTGCGAACAGCAAGAGCTTTTCGGTCAGCGTGGTCTTGCCCGCGTCGGGGTGGGAAATGATCGCGAACGTTCGGCGCCGCGCAACTTCGTGAGGGATATTCATGGTCGGGGAGATTGTACTTAACGCCGCTTTTGGAGCCGGCGCGGTACGGCATCGTGCATGAAAAAGCCTTGGGGCACGCGCTGTCGCCAGCGAGCGCGCCAAGGCCCGAAAGTTCAGGAATGGCGGCGGAACGACGCCAGGAATACACCAGCCAGAATGAACAGCGACCCAAAAGTGCGGTTCATCCAGCGGATGTGCTTGGCGTCGCGCAGCAAGCGCAGCACGCGCGCCGCCAACAACGTATAGACACCCATGGCGACCAGATCGGTGAAGGCCAGCGTACCGGCCAGCGCCATGTACTGCGGCGTCAGCGCCAACGTGGGGTCCACGAACTGCGGCACCACGGCCAACAGGAACACCGTGCCCTTGGGGTTCATGGTGTTGATCAGGAAGCCGCGCATGACGAGCTCACGGATCGAGGCCTGCTTGGGGTCGCCCGCATCCACCGCGACGGGCGCGGCGTCGGTGCGGATCTGTCGCACGCCCAGGTAGATCAAATACGCCACGCCCAGATACTTGACCACATTGAAGGCCATTTCGGACGTAGCCAGCACCGCGCCCAAGCCCACGGCCACCACGACGAACTGGAACAGGATGCCCAGGATGAGGCCGGCCGTGTTCCAGTAGCCGCGTGCAAAACCGTATTTCAATCCAGAGGACATCGCCGAAATCGCGCCCGCCCCGGGTGAGAACGAAATGGCCCAGGAGGCCAGGAAGAACGTCAACCAGGTGGATAAGGGCATGATGGCGCGGGTCCTTGGATCGCAGGAAAGTGGTGCCGGGATATTACTCGCTTGGCTTTACTTGCCCAGCAAGGCCGCGCGCGGACGACCCGAGCCGCCATTGCCCGCCGGACGCGGGGCGCCTTCGGGACGGCGCGGGGCCTGCTGCGGACGGCTTTCGCCGCGACCAGCGTGAGCCGGGCGGTCAGCGGGCTTGCCATCGCGTTGGCCACCGTTGCCACGGCCCTCGCCGCCGGCGCGAGCCGGTGCGGGGGCGCGGCCACCCGTGGCCGCGCGGGCCTGGCCCTGGGCCGGACGCGAACGGCCGGCGCCAGCGTTGCCGCCGCGGCCGGCGTTACCGCCATTGCCGCCACGACCGCCGTTGCGATTGCCTCCGCGCGGGCTGCGCGCGTCTTCATCGCGTTCCTGGCGTTCAAAGGCGGCGGCGCTGGTGGGCGACGGGGTCCAGCCTTCGACCGGCTTGCGCTCGATCGTCTTCTTGATCAGGCGTTCGATGTCTTTCAACAGCTTGATTTCGCTGTTGTCGACCAACGAGACGGCCGCGCCCGTGGCGCCGGCGCGGCCGGTACGGCCGATACGGTGCACATAGTCTTCCGGCACGTTCGGCAGTTCAAAGTTCACCACCTGGGGAAGCTGGTCGATGTCCAGGCCACGGGCGGCGATGTCGGTCGCCACCAGCACCGTCACGGTGCTGTCCTTGAAGCCGGCCAGCGCGCGGGTGCGGGCCGATTGGCTCTTGTTGCCGTGGATGGCGGCGGCGGTCAGGCCGTCCTTGACCAGCTTTTCAGCCAGGCGGTTGGCGCCGTGCTTGGTGCGCGTGAACACCAGCACCTGATGCCAGCCGCTTTCACGGATGATGTGGCTGATCAGGTCGCGCTTGTGATGCTGTTCCACCATGTGCACCGTCTGGGTGACCAGTTCGGTGGCGGTGTTGCGCGGGGTTACCGAGACTTCGCCCGGATTGTTCAGCACGCCGCGCGCCAGGGTACGGATTTCGTCCGAGAACGTGGCGGAGAACAGCAGGTTCTGGCGTTGCTTGGGCAGCAGGGCAAGAATCTTGCGGATGTCGCGGATGAAGCCCATGTCCAGCATGCGGTCGGCTTCGTCCAGCACCAGGATTTCGACGCCGGACAGGTCCACCGTCTTCTGGCCGCAATGGTCCAGCAAACGGCCCGGCGTGGCCACCAGGATGTCCAGCGGCTTGCGCAGCGTGGAGATCTGGGGGTTGATATTGACGCCGCCAAACATCACCATGGACGTCAGCGAGGTGTATTTGCCGTAGGTCTGCACCGATTCGGCCACCTGCGCGGTCAGTTCGCGCGTCGGGGTCAGGATCAGGCAACGGGGGCGGCCGGGCTTGCGCGCTTCCGGCTTTTGCTGCATCAGCAAATGCAGGATGGGCAGCGTGAAACCGGCGGTCTTGCCGGTGCCGGTCTGGGCGGCGGCGAGCAAATCGCCACCTTTCAAAACTTGGGGAATCGCCTGGGCTTGAATAGGCGTGGGTGCGGTGTAGCCGGTATCGGCAATGGCGCGCAACAGGGAATCAGCCAGCCCGAGGTCGGCGAAAGGGGAAGAGGTAGTCAAAACAACTCCAGCGGCAGCCCGTCGCTCAAGTTGAGAGACTCCAATCCAGGCGGACGAATAAGGAGAAAAGGGAAGCGCCCTGATGGGCGAAGCTTGGCAGCGAAGGGCCATAGCGGACGTGTGCAGATTGGCAAAGCACACTCGGCGATTGTAGCTGATGTGGCGGTGCAGCAGCGGATTGCTTTACCGGTGCTGTATTGCGAAGTAACAAATTGCAGCGTATCAGAACGAAATACGTGTTTTCCCTAGTGCGCACTCCCTATAATCGCTGCGCATCTATCCATTCAAAGAAATAAAGGGTCGCTATGAAGAAATCGGCATTAGTGGGCGTCGTGGTTGTTCTGGGCGCGGTGTGGACCGGCACGGCCTGGTACACGGGCCAAAAGGCCGAGGCGTTCGTCAACCAATCCATCGGCGACGCCAACGTTGAACTCAAGAAGTTCAGCGACCAATGGGGCATTGCTACCAGCGCGGAATTGATGTCGTTCGAGCGCGGTGTGTTCTCGTCCACCGCGCGCTACCGCGTCAAGTTCACCATGCCCGCCGCCGAGGGCAAGCCCGCCCAAGAGCGCGACGTGGTGTTCGTGGAGCATTTGTCCCATGGCCCCCTGCCGCTGTCGAACCTGAAGTCGGGTTCTTTCGCGCCGGCCATGGTCGCCAGCGACTTTGCGTTGGAAGAGACCCCCACCGTCAAGGAATGGTTTGCCGCCACCAAGGGCGCGGTGCCGCTGTCGGGCCACTACAGCGTCAGCTACGGCAAGGACATCACCGGCAAGTTCAACATGGCGCCCGCCGAAGTCGCCAAGGACACCACCAGCCTTTCGTTTTCGGGCATGACGGGTAACTTCGACTACACGATCGACACCAAGCACGGCATCTTCGACCTGAAGACCGACAAGCTGGTGCTGGCCGGCCAGAGCGAAAACAGCGACGTCGTCAACATGACCCTGCAAGGCATTGCGTTGACCAGCGACATGACGCCGGCGGCCAACGACATGTACGTGGGCACCCAGAAGCTGACGTTGAAGGACTGGACGATCACCTCCAAGGAAAAGCCGCCCGTCCAGTTCAAGGACACGTCGATTGCCGTCGACATGACCGAAACCGGTTCGGCCATGGGCGCGAAGATGGCCCTGGATTTCGGCATGATCAACGTGCAGGCAAAGGACGTGGCCGGCATGAAGCTGAGCCTAGACGTGCAGAAGCTGGACTCCAAGGCGTTCAAGGCGCTGAACGACGTCTACGAAGCCGCTTCGCGCCGCATGATGCAAAGCAACGGCGAAGAGCAGGTGCCGGAATTCACGCCTGAAGAGCAGCAGGTCATCAAGGCCAATGTGGAACAGATCCTGGCGGGCAACCCCACGCTGGCTGTGTCGCCGCTGGAAGTGCGCACCGCCAACGGCACGTCCACGTTCAACCTGAATCTGGATTTTGCCAAGCCCGCGTCCATGGACGGTGAAATCGCCGATACGTTGACGCAAGCGGTAAGCAAGCTGAACGCCAAGTTGGTGCTGTCCAAGGGCAACCTGGGTGACCTGATGGCCATCGAGCCGCAAATGCGCGGCGTGCCGGCCGAACAAGCCGTGCAAACCGCCAAGGGCCAAGCCGAAATGGTCGCCACCATGGCCACTGCCATGGGCATGGCCAAGGTCGAGGACAACAACATCGTTACCTACGTGAATTACGCTGACGGCCAAGTCGACTTCAACGGCAAGAAGATGCCGGTTGAACAGTTCTTGATGATGGTCATGAGCGGCGCGATGGGTGGCGCGCGTTAAGCGCGTGGTGACCCCGCGGCGCCGATAAGCATCGGCGCCGTCGCGTAAAGACTGCTACGCCGTAAAGGCGTGGCAGTTTTTTTTTGTGCTTGGCGATTCCATCAAAATAAGAAAAATCTCGGAATCCGTATGAGCCGGACATGCGGAGTCACGTCCGCACATGCCCGGCGGGCATCCCGATAACGGTTGCTGTCCATACTGTGACCTCAGGTCATCGGGGATGGAATCATGAAGAAAACAGGGATTGCAGGCGTGCTGGGATTGGCTCTTGGCGCGACGGTCACCGGGGCGGCCTGGTACACAGGCAAACAGGCGCAAAGCGATCTGGACCAGACGCTGGGACAGATCAACGGCGCGTTGCAGGCATTGGGCGCATGGGGCGGCCAAGCCGTGCCCGTCATTGAACTGATGGCATCCGAGCGTGGCGTTTTCTCGACTACGCGGCGATACCGGTTGACGTTGGCGCCCGCCGCGGGGGGGACGGGCCAGGCTCAAGAGCTCGAGTTTGTCGAAACGCTGGACCACGGCCCGTTTCCGCTTCAACGCCTGAAGGCGGGAAGGTATGCGCCGGCGATGGTGGCGGGCCGCATTCGCTTGGAAGATTCCGCGTTCGTCAAAGATTGGTTTGCCGCCGCCAATGGCAAAGTGCCGGTGTCGGGCGAATACGACATTGATTACAGCAAGCAGTATTCGGCCCGCTTCGACGCAACGGTGATGGCGCTGCAACAAGGCACGGCCATCATCCAGGCCTGGAACCTGACGGGCAACGTTGCCTACTCCGCCGCCCGGCAACGCGGGGTTGCGCAGTGGCGCGCGGACAAGCTGCTGGTGTTGGGGCATCGGCATCCGTCTTCAAGCTTTGAGCTGATCGCGTCGAGCTGGCGCCAGGAACTGACCCGCATGCCGGCCGGCGCGTTTGCCACACAACAAAAGCTGTCGTTCACAACGGCTACATTGACCGAGCATGGCCAACCCCTATGGGTGGCGAAGGACACGGCTCTTGCCTTGGACGCCGCACGAACCGGCCGTCTTTGGGCCATCGACGCAAATGTTGATATCGGCGCGTTGAAGGGCCGGGAAACGGGGAATGAAACCGTCGGCCTGCAATGGGCCGCAGCCGTCAAGAACTGGGATCAGCACGCTTTCAAGGCCCTGGTCGATACCTCTCTGACCTTGGCTGACCGCGCCGGTGAAACGGAATATGGGGCGGGTGCGCAGCAATTGATGGCGTCGATGGCGCTGTATCTTCAGCAGTTTCTTGCCCGCAGGCCCACCCTGTCCTCGTCGCTGACGGTGCGCTCGGCGTCGAACACATCCGCCCTGAAGCTGGACCTTGGCCTGGCCCCGGCCGACCCTACGCAGCCGCAGCTTCAGATTCCCTTGCTTGGCATGCTGAGGACGCTGGATTTCAGCATGGCGCTATCCAAGCCCATGCTGCGCGACGTGATCGCTCTGCGGCAGCGTCCGCCTGGCGTAGAGGTTCCGCTGCGCATCCGCAAGACGATAGCCGCAAAGCAGGTCGACACTATTGCGGAAGCGCTGCGTGAAATGGGGCTGGCCAGCATTGACGGCGACGCCATACTGGCCCGTGTGAGCCTGGCTGACGGCTTGGTGGAAGCCAACGGCGCCGTCATGCCATTGGATACGTTCCTGGGCCGGCTTGGCGGCATGCTCGATCTTGGGACTTGAGGCTTGGCCTTCCACCCTATCCACGCCTGTTCATGATGGGCATCGTTGCCGGCACCTGACTCCGACCGCTTCATCGTGCCTTCCTGGGCTCGGGGCGCACCGAATTACATCGGCAGTGCGCCCGCCGCCAATTCGCCATTGCGCAGCACCGCCACATGAAAACGCTTGTCGGCCGCCTTCAGGATGTCTTCTGTCGGGTCGCCCTGCACCAGCAGCAGATCAGCGACCTTGCCGTCGGCGATGGCGCCGTGTTCCGTCAGGCCCATCAGGTCGTGGCCGCGTGAGGTGCCGGCAATCAGCGCATCGATGGGCGTCATGCCAAATTCCACCATGTAGGCCAGCTCCATGGCGTTTTCGCCATGCAGGTTGAAGGGCGTGCCCGCGTCCGTGCCCAGCGCGATGCGGCCGCCGGCCTTGTAGTACATCTGGAACGACTCACGATGCCGCTGTTCAACGGCGCGCGCCTTTTCCACCGCGTAGGCGGGGATGCCGTTGTCGGCGTTGGCGATGATGTTGCGCACCGCCGCGATGGTGGGTACCAGATAGGTTTCGGCTTCCAGCATTTCGCGCAGGCAATCGTCGTCCATGAAGATGCCGTGTTCGATGGAATCAATGCCTGCGCGCACCGCGTTCAGAATGCCCTGCGTGCCTTGTGCATGGCTGGCCGTGCTTTTGCGAAAGCGCTTGGCTTCGTGCACGCCCGCCTTCAATTCGTCGAAGCTGTAGTGTGCGTCCATCGGGCTCACGCCCGGCGTCATGACGCCGCCCGTGGCCATGATCTTCACGAGATCGCAGCCGGCGTGCACTTGTTCACGCACGGCCTTGATGACGTCTTCACAGCCGTCGGCGACGCGGCCAATGCGGTTGCCGTGTCCGCCCGTCATGCAGATGATGCGGCCAGACGCCTTGATGGTGGGGCCGGGAAAAACGCCGCGCGCAATCGCGTCGCGCACGCCGAATTCCAGGTAGTCCTTGCCGCCACAGTCGCGCAATGCCGTGACGCCGCCGCGCAAGCTGGCTTGTGCGTTCTCCAGTGCGGTCAGCGTGATCTGCGCCGGCCCCTGCTTGCTTAATTGCGCATTGGGATCGGCGCCGCCCGTGTAGACCAGATGAACGTGGCAATCCGCCAGGCTGGGCATCAGCGTCATGCCGGTGGTGTTGACCTGCGGACCGGCATAGCCTTCGAACGCGCTCGCGGGCGCCACGCGCGCCACTCGCTTGCCTTCGACCAGCACGCCGTGATCGCGCAATATCTTGCCCTCGCCATCGAATACCTGGCCGCCGATGAACAGGGTCTGTCGTGTCGCCGTCATGTCTCGCTCCGGTTGCGCTCAGGCGTCAGCCTTCCACCACATCCAAGCCTTCACGAGACATGGATTGCAGGCGGGGCATCAGTCCAAGCAAGTGCTGGCTGTACGGATGTTGCGGATGCTCGAACAGGTTTTCAGTTTCGGCCACTTCCAGCAATTCCCCGTACCGCATCACGCCGACGCGGTCGCACATCTGGCGTATCACTGGCAGGTCGTGGCTGATGAACAGCATGGTCAGGCCCAGTTCTTCCTGCAGGTCTTTCAGCAGGTTCAAAATCTGCGCCTGAATCGAGACGTCCAGCGCGGACGTGGGTTCGTCGCAGATCAGAAAGCGCGGGCGGGTGGCCAATGCGCGGGCGATGCAGATGCGTTGGCGTTGGCCGCCTGAAAATTCGTGCGGGAAGCGTTCGGCGGCGCGGTCGCCCAGACCCACGACGTCAAGCAGGTCAGCGACGATGCGGCGCGCTTCGGCCTCGGATGCCGCCAGCTTATGGAAGCGGATCGGTTCGGCGATGATGTCCAGCACGCGCATGCGCGGGTTCAGCGACGAGAACGGATCCTGAAAAATCATCTGGATCTGCCGCCGGAACGGATTCATCTGCTTTTCGCCTTTCAGCGCGGTCAGGTCCGTGCCGCCGAACGTCACCGAACCTTCCGACGGGGTGTATAAGCCGGATATCAACCGCGCCACCGTGGACTTGCCTGATCCGGACTCGCCCACCAGCCCAAACACCTCGCCTTCGCCAATGGAGAAGTTGACGCGCTTGACCGCGTCCAGCGTGCGCTGGTTGCGTTTGAACAGCGCGCTCTTGAGCACGAAGCGCATCGACAGATCACACACCTGCACCAGCGGGCCATCCGTCTGCGCGCCGAAGTCGCGCCGCTGGCCCAACCAGTGCGTGGCCAGGTCCAGCGGTTGCGACGGCGTCTTGACGTCTTCAATGTAGGTGACCAGCGGAAAGCGCTTGAGCTTGATGTCCGGACGCGGCACGGCCGAGATCAGGCTGCGCGTGTAGGGGTGGTCGGGGTCGCCCAGGATCTTGGCCGTGGGGCCTTGTTCAACCAGCTTGCCGCGATACAGCACCGCCACGCGGTCGGTCACGTCCGCAATCACGCCCATGTCGTGCGTGATGATGATCATGCCCACCTGCTCTTCGCGGCACAGCTTCTTCAGCAGTTCCAGGATCTGCGCCTGGATGGACACGTCCAGCGCGGTCGTGGGTTCGTCGGCGATGATGACTTCGGGTTCGCAGCACAGCGCCAAGGCAATCACCACGCGTTGCCGCATGCCGCCCGAGAACTGGTGGGGATATTGCTTGACGCGCAGCTCCGGCTGGTCGATGCCCACTTGCACCAGCAGTTGCACCGCGCGCGTCTTGGCTTCGGCTTGCGTCAGGTTCAGGTGGACCTGCATGGTTTCCACCAGCTGGCTTTCCACCGTTTGCAGCGGGTCCAGGGACGTCAGCGGATCCTGGAAAATCATGCCGATGCGGCGTCCGCGCACCTTGCGCTTTTGCGCGGGCGTCAGCGTGTCGATGCGTTCGCCGTTCAGCAGCACCGACCCGCCCGCCAGGCGCCCGGGCGCTTCCAGCAAGCCGATCACCGCATTGCCGATGGTGGACTTGCCGGCGCCGGATTCGCCCACCACCCCCAGGATCTCGCCCTTTTCCAGAGCCAGCGATACGCCGTCCACCGCCACCATCGTGCCGCGGCGGCTGGGGAATTCGATGCGGATGTCTTCTATGTTCAACAGGGCCATGACGTCCTCAGCGCAGCTTGGGGTTGAGCGCGTCGCGCAGCCAGTCGCCCAGCAGGTTGACCGACAGCACCAGCGCTACCAGCGCAATGCCGGGGAAAATGGAAATCCACCACATGCCCGAAAACAGATAGCTGTTGCCGATGCGGATCAGCGTGCCCAGCGATGGCGCGGTGGGCGGCACGCCCACGCCCAGGAACGACAGCGTGGCCTCGGTGATGATGGCGATGGCCAAATGGATGGTGGCGATGACCAGCACCGGCCCCATGACGTTGGGCAGGATGTGGCGGCGCAGGATGGTGATGGGGCCAATGCCGATCAGCTTGGCCGCCTGCACGTATTCCTTGTTGCGTTCGACCAGCGTGGAGCCGCGCACGGTGCGCGCATACTGCACCCAGCCTGAAATGCCGATGGCGAAGATCAGCACGTACAGGGCCAGTTGGTCGTGCATGTCGCGCGGCAATACGCCGCGCGCAACGCCGTCGATCAGCAGCGCCACCAGGATGGCGGGAAACGACAGTTGCACGTCCGCGATACGCATGATGAAGCTGTCGATGCGGCCGCCGGCGTAGCCGCTGATGAGGCCGAGCGTGACGCCCAGCACCATCGAGAACAACACCGACGCAAAGCCCACCAGCAAGGACACGCGCGACCCGTACAGCACGGCGGAAAGTATGTCGCGGCCCTGGTCGTCGGTGCCCAGCAGGAAGTCGGGGCTGCCGCCCTCTTCCCAGGCGGGCGGCGTGTTGGCGTCCATGATGCTCAAGGAAGCCAGGTCGAAGGGGTTGTGCGGCGCGACGATGGGCGCGAACAAGGCGCCCAGCAGAATGGCCAGCGTGACGATCGCGGCGATGATGGCGCCGGGCGAACGCTTGAAGCTGTGCCAGATGTCGCTGTCGGCCGCGCGGGCAAACATGGGAGCGATGCGAGCAATCATGTTGATTCCTTTACTTGCTCTGCACGCGCAGACGTGGGTCCACGGCGAAGTACAGCAGGTCGACGACCAGGTTGATGACCACGAACATGAAGGCGATCAGCACCAGGTACGCCGCCATGACGGGAATGTCGACCATGCTGATTGCCTGGATGAACAAGAGGCCCATGCCGGGCCACTGGAACACGGTTTCGGTGATGATGGCGAACGCGATGATGGAACCCAGTTGCAGGCCCGTGATGGTGATGACGGGCACCATCGTGTTCTTCAGCGCGTGGCGGAAATTGATCAGCCTTTCCGGCAGGCCGCGGGCGCGCGCGAATTTGATGAAGTCGGCGCGCAGCACTTCCAGCATTTCGGCGCGCACCAGCCGCATGATCAAGGTCATCTGGAACAGCGCCAGCGTGATGGCGGGCATGATCAGCGCCAGCCATCCGGATTTGGTCAGGAACCCGGTGGTCCACCATCCCAGGCTGACGACGTCGCCGCGCCCGAAGCTGGGTAGCCATCGAAGCTGCACGCCGAAAACCAGGATAAGCAGGATGCCGATCAGGAAAGTGGGCAGCGAGATACCCGCCAAGGACAGCGCCATGAAGGCCTTGGACAGGACGCCGTGGCGCCGCAGCGCGGTGTAGATGCCCATGGGAATGCCCAGCGCCAGGGCCATCACGGCAGACACGAACGACAGTTCCAGCGTGGCGGGCATGCGCTCTTCAAGCAGCTCGCTGACGGGCCGGCGCTGCCGATACGAGATGCCGAAGTCGCCCTGCACCGCGTTGCCGACGAAGCGCGCGAACTGCACAACGAAGGGGTCGTCCAGGCCGAGGCGTTCGCGCAGTTCCGCGCGTTGTTCAGGCGTGGTGTCCTGGCCGACCATGCTGGCGATGGGGTCGCCTACGTAGCGGAACATGGAGAACGCGATCAGCGCCACCGTCAACATCACCAGCACCGACTGGATAAGCCGTTGCGCAATAAAAGAAAGCATTATCAGGTGCCCTCGTTTGCGGATAACGCCGGGCCGCGCTTGCTGGGTAAAGCCGCAAGCGGGGCTGGGCCGGGCGCGCCCGGATGGCTTGCGCCATCCGGGGCTGAGGTCGTCAAAGGATTACGACAAGAGGAGTTACGGCAACACCACGTCGCGCAGATCAAGCACGTCGTCGGCGCGCTGGATGACCTTGATGTTGTCCTTCACACCCCAGGACATCGGCTGCTGGTGCAAGGGCAGATAGCCGAAGTCCTTGCGCACGATCTCGAAGGCTTCCGTGATCATGGCGTTGCGCTTGGCCTGGTCGGTTTCGACGCCGACCTTGTTGGTCAGGTCGTCCACCTTCTTGTTGCAGTAGCCGCCCAGGTTGAACTGGCCGGCGGCCGTCTTCGCATCGCGGCAGGCCGCCAGGTTCAGCAGCACGTTGTGCGCATCGGTGGAGCTGGGCGTCCAGCCCAGCATGTACATGCTGGTCTGGTTGCCGGCTTGCAGCAGGATCTTGCCGAAGTACTTGGACTTGGTCTGCGCCAGCAGGTTGATCTTGATGCCCACGCGCGCCAGCATGCCGGCGACCGCCTGGCAGATCTTTTCGTCGTTGACGTAGCGGTCGTTCGGGCAGTCCATCGTGACGGTGAAGCCCTTCGGATAGCCGGCTTCGGCCAGGAGCTTCTTGGCGCGTTCGGGGTCGGGCTTGAACGGCGCGCCGTAGGAGTCCGAGTAGCCGTTGATGGCGGTGGCCACCAGCGAACCCAGCGGCTTGGCCGCGCCGCGCATGATTTTTTCGTTGATGGCCTTGGTGTCCACGGCCAGCACGACGGCTTCGCGCACCTTGGCGTCCTTGAACGGGTTCTTGCCCTTGACGTCCGAGAACAGCAGTTCGTCGCGGTGCTGATCCATGCCGATGAAGATGGCGCGCGCTTCGGGCGCGGTCAGCGGCTTCACGCCCTTGGCGTCTTCCAGGCGCTTCCAGTCTTGCACCGGCACCGGTTGCACCAGGTCCATTTCACCGGAGATCAGCGCAGCCACGCGCGTGGCTTCCTGCGTGATGGGCTGGAAGATGACCTCGTCGACGTTGGTCTTGATGTTCTTGTTCCAGTAGCCGTCATAGCGCTTGAGCACCGTCTTCACATCCGGCTGACGCGACACCAGCATGAAGGGGCCGGTGCCGTTGGCGTTCAGGTTGGCGTAATTGCCCTGGTTGTCACCCTTGACGTTGGTGGCTTCGGTGGTGTTGTTCTTCTCTGCCCACGTCTTGCTCATGATGTACAGGAACACCCATTCGCGCGGCAGGATGGGGTTGGGCGTGGGGGTCGTGACTTCAATGGTGAAGTCGTCGATCTTCTTGATGTCGGAAGCCTTGGCGCCGTAGCCCTTCATGTCGGACCCGGGGGTCAGGCTGCGCTTCCACGAGAAGATGACGTCGTCGGCGGTGAACGGCGAGCCGTCATGGAACTTGACGCCCTTGCGCAGCTTGAACACCCACTTGGTGGGCTCCGGGTTTTCCCAGCTTTCGGCCAGCAGGGGCGTCAATTTCAGGTCGCCGTCATAGCCGGCCAGGGTTTCGTAGATGTTGCCCTGGAAGCCCAGCGTGAACGTTTCGTTCAAGGCCATCGGGTCCATCGACGTGGCGTCGCCTTGATACGCCCAGTGGAAAGTCTTGGCGGCTGCGCCGGCGCTGAACGCCAGCGATGCCGCAATGGTGGCCGCCAGCGCAGCTTGCTTCAGGTGGGGAAAAGTACGCATAGCCCTCATGCTCCGTGTGGTGCGCGGATAGCGCGACAGAAGTGACAGAGCCCCGGCCCCAACGGGGTCCAGGGCATGGCGTTGCTGCTTACTGCGAAAGATGGTGCGGGGTTGAGCGGCGCGCGGCGCGAACTGCGCACAGGCCGTGGAGGGCGATGCCGGGCATCACTGCAGAGGACTTCGACTTCACGATAGATCCAACCCCTTTTGATTGTCATGGCCGGGACGAGCCCGCGCCAATGCAGATCGAATCTTATAGACCCATTCGTTTAAGCGTCAATCGGTTTGGATTGGGGTTAGCCCGCGCTTGCCGTCTGCCTTGAATGGTGCAGGTTGGCGGCGGTTCAGGCGGTGGCGGCGGGGCCGCTGGCAAGGGTTCGCGCCAAGTCCTGGACGATGCGTTTGCGGCGGTCGCTGTCTTCATGGTGCTTGCCCAATGCCGACCATTCCGGACGGCTGCGTGCTTCTTTCAGCGCGTCGGGCAAGGGGCCTTTCTGCCAGGTTTCGTCATCTGGCAAGGCAAGCTTCAAGGGTTCACGCGCCGCGTGGCCGCGGCGTTCCAGCGCGTCGATCAATTGGCGTTGGCGCAAGGCCAGCAAGCGCAGCACGGCATCATCGACACTGATCTCGCGCCAACCGCGCAGCTTGCCCGCGACACGCTTGCCCAGTTTTTCCACGCCCTGCCACAAGCCGCCCGCCGCGGCGCCGATCAGCATTCCGGTGCCCAGGCTCAGGCCCGCGCTAAGCAAGTCCACCGCCGCGCCGGCCATGGCGCCGGCGGCAGCGCCCATGCCCACTTGCACGCCCATGTCCTTGAGTGCTTGCGGATGAAAGAGGTCCATGCCCCAGCGTTCGCCTTGCAGCGGCAGCGCGTCGTCGCTGAAGTCGGACGCGCGGAAGTTGTACAGCGCCAGCAAGGCGTTCACGCAGGCTTGCTCGCGTTGGCGCACATGATCGCGCAACTGTTGGGACGCAGCGGTCAGCGCCTTGTCATCGCTGGGGCTGGTGAGATGCAGCGCCGCGACGTCGATAAGCAGATCGGCCAGTAGTTCGTAGGCGGCGGCGTGGCGTTCGCGGCGTTGTGCGGACAGGCTGTCGGCCAGGCGTGCCAGTGCGTCGGCGTGGCGGTCCAGCAGTACGCCCAGCTTGGCATAGAGCTGCTGTTCGCCATCCAGCGGCGGCGCCACGGTGTCGAATTCCACCACCGCATGCAGGCCCAGCCGCGCCATGGCGCCGCGCCATTCGTCGGCGCGGTGCGCGGGCGCGTTCACGAAATTCAACACGGGCAGCAGGGGGCGGCCGCAGGCGGCAAGAATGGCGAGTTCGTCGCGATGCTTGCCCAGCACGGGGTCGCGCGCGTCGATCACGTACAGCGCCGCGTCGCACTCCAGCATTTTTGCCAGCACGCGGGCTTCTTGTTCGAAGCGGCCATGCGCTTCGGGCGTGTCCAGAAAGCGGCGGATGCGCGCGGGGCCGTCCAGCCGTTCGTCAGTGCTGCCCAGCCGGTCCAGGTATTCCAGCAGCGCGATGCTGTCTTCCATACCCGGCGTGTCGAACCATTCCAGCACCGCGCGCCCGTCCAGGCGCAGGCGCGCGCCTTCCACGTGGCGCGTGGTGCCGGGGCTGTCGGCAACTTCGCCAAAGCGGGTGTCGCGCGTCAAGGTGCGCAACAGCGAGGTCTTGCCGGTATTGGTGTGGCCGACCAGGGCGATCTTGATGATGTCCTCAGCCATGGCCGGGCTCCAGCCACGTGAGTGGCAGCGTGGGCGTCTGCAGGATGGCGTCGGCCGGCAAACCCAGCGCCAGCAAGCGTTCGCGCCACAGCGCGGCGCGCGTCGCCATGCCGTCTTCGGCAGAGGCGATCAGCCAGACGCCGGTGTGGCCCGCATGGGCGGAGAGTTCGGCGATCAGCGACAAGCTGCCGCGGTCTGGCGTTTGGCGCGCGTCGCAGGCGATCAGCAAGCGCGACGCCGCGGCCTGGGCCAAGGCGTCCAGCACGCGGTTGCGCTCTTCGCGCGTGTCCAGGTTGCCGGCCATCTGCACGCTGGCGGGCAGGCCAGCGGGCGGCCAGGCCAGGTCGGCGGGCAGTTCCAGCCCCAGCAGCACGGGCTGCCCCGCCAGATCGGAAAGGGATGCGGCCGGCATGCGCGGCTGGTGCAGCGCGTCGACCGGGCGGTCGATGCCGGTGGATTGCGCGGGCGGCTCCAGGCGGTCGCGCAGCGGCGAGAAACCCGCGAGCGTGGGGTCGATGCGCAAGCGGCGCAACGCCCGCAACGTGGCGCTGATGCACAAGGCCCCGGCCAGCAGGCGCGGCAAGATGCCGTAGACCACCAGCACACCGATCAGCCACCACGACCATTGCACCTGTGCTTCGGCGGCCAGCGTCTGCGCGCCGTCGCTGGCGCGGATGACGGCGGCATCCGGCATCGGAAAGCCCAGGTGCGCCGGCAGCCAGCCTATGGCCTGGGTCAGCCAGACAAAGGTATCGGGCGCCAGCAACGTGGTGGCCCAGACGAAGCGGTAGCTGGCGGTGGACAAGGCCACCAGCAAGGCCGCCAGCGCGGCGCACAGCGCGGTGAGCCACAGCAGGTGGCTGACCGCGCCAAAGAGCCAGCGCAAGGCGCCCGCGCGGGCCAGCAGGTTCAGAAAGGCTTGCGGCACCAGCGCGCTGTCGGGGCCGCGCGCCAGCTTGCGGGTGGCCCATAGCCACAGCCGTCCCAGTCCGGTCGCGGCCGAGGGTTTGAGCAGAAAACTGCCCAGCCACAGCAGGAAGGTCAGTGCGTGCAGACCCAGCAAGGCGCCCAGCGCCCACAGCACGTTCACGGGTCGGGAGCCGTCGCCCAGCGCGCCCAGGGCCACGGCAATGCCGGACATCAGGGCCAGCACGAACAGGGCCGCCAGCATGGCCCGGGCGCTGCGCCGCCAGCCGTCCACAAGCGGGGCAAGGTTTTCGCGTTGCGCCAGCAAGTCGGCGCGGGCCAGGATGCGCGAGGGCAGATCGGTGTCGAGTTGGCGCACGCGCCGGACCGCGTCCGCATCGTCCATCGGACCCCAATGCGTTTCACGCAGACGGATCAGTTCGGCCAGCCAATGCGCGCGCAAGGGGCGCGGGGTGGCGGGGCCAGGCGGGGAGGAAAAAGCGCGAGAGGTCGAGGACGGCATCGCGTCGGTAGGCAGCGCGGTCGAACCGCAACGTAAGGCCGCAAAGGGCGATGCGCCATTGTAGACCCGGCGGATTCGCCGGCGGAGGCGGACAGCGGAGCCGGAAGGCGGGCCACGCGTCTGGCCACAGGTCGGCCACACCGCGAAAGCGGATACTGGCCGCGATCAGTGCTGGCGGTGCGCGTTGCGGTATTGGCCCGGGGTAAGGCCGACGGCCTCGCGGAACACGCGCGACAGGTGGCTGGCGTTGCCAAAGCCGCTGGCCTGCGCAATGCCGGCCAGGTCGCCCTTGCCCGCCGCCAGCAGCCCGCGCGCATGCGCCAGGCGCCGTGCGCGCACCCAGGCATGCGGCGGTTCGCCGAACGAGGTGTGGAACATGCGGGCGAAATGGTAGGTGGACAAGGCCGCCACGCCCGCCAGTTGGTCCAGCGTCAAGGGCTCGTGCAGGTGTGCGTCCACATAGTCCATGACGCGGCGGCGCACGGCGGGCGCCAGCCCCCCGCGCGCGGGTTGCGGCGTCTTGCGCGCCACGCCCTGTTGCAGCAAATGGTGCAGCACGGTTTCGGCGGCGCTGCTGGCGGCCAGGCGGGCGGCGGGTTGCGCCCAATCGGTGCCCAGCAATTGCCGGCACACGTCGATCAGCGAGGGGTCTTGAATGTAGGTGCGGTCGCGCAGTTCCAGCGCGCGAGGCTCGCAGTCCAGGCGCATGACGGCTTCGCGGGCCAGCCGTTCGGGGGCGATGTACAGGTGCAGGAAATGAACCGTGTCGTTCATGCACCAGCGCGAATAGTGTTCGGCCGGCAGCACGCAGAATTTTCCGGCGCCGCCATGCAGCGTGTCGCGGCCCACGCGGAACGACTTGTCGCCGCCGTGCAGGTAGAGCGACAGCGTGTGATGGCCGGGCGTGTCGTAGCCCAGCGTTTCGTGTGCGCTGCGCCGCCATTGCGAGATCGCCATTCCTTCGCCCAGGGGCGACGCGCGTTCCAGCGTGGCGGTGGAACGCGACAGGGTGCGGAAGACGGAGAAGTCGGCCGGGGCCGAAGCAGCGGTGCCCATAGTGGCGAAATGCTAAGCGATCTTTCGCGCGCCGGGCTGGCGGTGCCTGCAAAAACCGCAAGATCCGGCAATCGCCCTGAAGGGCGGCGGCGCACACTGGGGGTCAGGCGGGCGGCCTGCCATGGCGGCCTCGTGACCCTTTTTTGCGCATCGTATCGTGAACCTCTTTCTGTATTTCCTGACTGTCGTCATCTGGGGCACCACCTGGATCGCCATCAAGCTGCAACTGGGTGTCGTGGCCATTCCCATATCGATCTTTTATCGCTTCGCGCTGGCGGGCTTGGTGTTGTTCGCCGTGCTGCGCTTGACCCGCAAGCTGCAAAAACTGGACCGGCGCGGGCACTGGCTCTGTGTGGGCCAGGGGCTGTGTCTCTTTTGCTTGAATTTCCTGTGCTTCTACACGGCCACGCAATGGATACCCAGCGGCCTGGTGTCGGTGGTGTTTTCGGCCGCCACGCTGTGGAACGCGCTGAACGCCCGCCTGTGGTTCGGCACCCGTGTCGCGCCGCGCGTGATGGTGGCCGGGGCCATCGGCTTTTCGGGCTTGGTGCTGTTGTTCTGGCCCGAGCTTGCCAGCCAGCAGGCCAGCCATGAAACCTTGCTGGGACTGGGCTTTGCCCTGCTGGGCACGTTCTGCTTTTCCACCGGCAACATGCTGTCGTCCTTGCAGCAGCGCGCGGGCGTGCGGCCCCTGACCGGCAATGCCTACAGCATGCTTTACGGTGCGGCGATCCTGCTGGCGGGTTGTCTCGTGGCCGGCTTGCCGTTTCAGTTCGACACGTCCACCCCGTATGTCGGCGCCCTGCTGTATCTGGCGATCCCGGGGTCGGTGATTGCGTTTACGGCGTACTTGACGCTGGTCGGGCGCATGGGGCCGGCGCGTGCCGCCTACTGCACGGTGCTGTTTCCGGTGGTGGCGCTGGGTGTGTCGACGGTGGCCGAGGGCTACCAGTGGACGCCGCCCGCGCTGGCGGGCCTGGTGCTGGTGATGAGCGGCAACCTGTTGGTGTTTTCCAAGTGGTCGCCGTTTGTGCGGCGGGTGGCGGGGTAGGCCGCGATCACGCGGGAGTCGATCGCGCCAGGCGGCCCAGCGCATCCAGCAGGCGGTCGATCTCGTCGTCGTGGGTCAGGGGGCTGACCGACACCCGCGCAATCTGCGACAGGCCGCGCGCCTGCATGTCCAGCGGCGTGTAGGGCACGCCATTGCTGCCGATCGTGATGCCGCTCGCCGCCAGCGCGCGTTGTACGTCGGGGGCGTTCCAGCCTTCCAGATTGAACGCGATCAGGCCGGATTTTTCACGACCCTGATCCAGCACGGTAATGCCGGAGATGGCCGCGAGTTCGGCTCGCAACTTCTGCGCGGTGGCGTCCACGGTAGCGCGGATGGAATCCATCCCAAGTTCCAGCGCCTCTTGCAAGGCATGGGCCAGGCCGCAGCGCAGGGCCATCGAGGCTTCGGCGCACTCCAGCCTGGCGGCGTCCGCCCGCAGCATGGGGCGGCCGTCCGCGCCCAGGGGAGCGGAGTGGGTGTCGACGAAGGCAGGCGTCAACTGGTCCAGGAAGCCGCGCCGCACATACAGCAGGCCGGTGCCGCGCGGGCCGCGCAGCGCCTTTCGGCCCACGCTGCTGAGCACGTCGCAGCCGATGTCGGCAACATCAACCGGTAACTGGCCGACTGCCTGCGCCGCATCCACAAAGTAAGGAATGCCAGCCTTGCGCGCGACGCGGCCGATGGCGGCCGCTGGGTTGATCAGGCCACCGTTGGCCGGTAGCCACGTCAGCGTGATCAGACGCACGCGTTCGTCCAGCATGGCGGCTAGCGCGTCGGCATCCACGCAGCCGCTGGCATCCGACGGAATGGTTTCCAGCACGGCGCCCGCGCGCTCGGCGCTATAGCGCATGGTGGCCAGGTTGCCGCCCCATTCATGGCGCCCGACCAGGATGCGGTCGCCCGGCCGCCACGGCGCAAGCGCCGCGAAGGCCGCGCCCCAGCCGGCAGAGTTGCCGCTGGTCAGGGCAATTTCATCCGGTTGCGCGTTCAGCAGTTGGGCGGCCAGCGTGCGGGCGCTTTCCGTCAACGCGCGCGAGGCCACGCCGGCTTCCATCGGCCCTTGGGTGGCCTCGCGATGCAGATGTGCCTGGATGGCTTGCACGGTGCCGGACGAAGGCAACGAGGAACCGGCGTGATTGAAGTGGACGCTGGTTTGCGTGCCCGGTGTCTGCGCGCGCAAGGCCTGGAGGGTGGCGGGACTGAGGGGGGCGGACATGGTGGCTCAGGCTGAGGTCAGAGCGATGACAGCTTCGATTTCCACCGCCACGCCCTGCGGCAAGGATGCCACGCCGACGGCGCTGCGCGCATGGCGGCCGGCGTCACCGAACACTTCAACCATCAGGTCGGAGGCGCCGTTGGCGATGGCGCTCTGGCGGTTGAAGTCGGGCGTGCTGGCCACAAAGACGCCCAGGCGCACCACGCGCGCCACGCGGTCCAGGCGGTCGCCGGTGGCGGCGGCAATCTGCGCCAGCAATCCCAGCGCGGACAGGCGGGCTGCTTCCACGCCGTCGGCATCCGAGATCTGGTTGCCCAACTGGCCCAGGTACTGTGGCTTGCCGCCCTTGCGTGAGATCTGCCCCGAGATGGTGAGCAGGTTGCCTTCCAGCACAAAGGGCACATAGTTGGCGGCGGGTGCGGCGGCGGCTTCCAGGGTGTAGCCCAGTTCACTGACGCGGCCGGAAATCGTTTGAGTCATGGTGGATCACCTGTGAATAAGTAGTGGGTGCATTTGGTGCATTTGGTGCATTTGATGCGTGGGGCGCACGCGGGTGCACGCAGGCAAGTGTTGATGCTATCGGCCGCGCCGCTGCCTGACCAATCAATTCTTGCCTTGAACGCATGAGTGAAACTAATGCGTAGCGGCGTTGTCCGGGCCGTCTGCCCGCGCTGCCTCGGCCAGCCAGTCGCGCAAGGCCAGTGCGGCGGGCGACAGCGCGCCGCGCGGCGACACGAACCACCAGCCGATGCGAGGGTCTTGCAGGACGGCGTTGGGCAATGCCTGCACCAGCGCGCCACTGGCCAGATGCGGGGCAATCAGCCGGTGCCGGCCCATGGCAAGCCCCTGCCCGGCCAAGGCGGCTTCGACCACGATGTTGTAGTCATGCAGCCGCACCGTCTGGGCGCGGCCCAAGTCCATGCCGAAGCGTCGCGCCCAGGCATCCCATTCAAACGGTTGCCTGGCGTGCGAGGTCAACAGGGGATGGCGCAGCAGATCGTCCGGGGTGCGGGCACGCTTGCGTCCGGATACGAGGGCCGGCGCGCACACCACCGACAGCGATTCCGTCATCAGCAGCCGTGAGCTCACGCCAGGCCATGCGCCGCGACCATAGCGTATGGCCACGTCCACCTCGCCGCCCGCCACGTCGGCCAGCCCGATGTCGGGCTGCAATTGCAGGGCGATGCCGGGGTGCGCGGCGGCAAACGCGGGCAGTCGCGGCGCCAGCCAACGCGTGGCGAACGAGGCCAGCAAGCCGATCTTCAGCGTGACGCCCGCGGCGGCGGGCGCGCGGATCTGCTCGGTGCCTTGGCGCAGCAGTTCGAATGCCGCGTGCACCTGTTCGAAATAGGCCTGCCCGGCGGGCGTCAGCGCTACCGCGCGCGTGCGGCGTTCAAAGAGCGCAACGCCCAGTTCGCTTTCCAGCCGCTGGATGTGGTGGCTGATGGCGCTTTGCGTAACGAAGAGCTCCTGCGCGGCCAGCGAAAAGCTAAGGCGCCGCGCGGCCGCTTCGAAAGCGCGCAGGGATACCAGGGCGGGCAGGGATCGCGTGGAACGCATGGGGAAGGCGGTGGTGTCGCTCGGTGTGTTGCTCGGTGACTTCGCGCGGTGACGTGGATACGGATGTGCGTCATGCTACGCGTTTCGAAACCCGGGAAGCAAAGCGCGGGTGAAAAACGTTTGTGCAAACACCAATGCAAAAAGCCCGCAAACAAGTTGCGGGCTTTTTAGGGGTACTGCTAGCGGTGCGGCTTTTACATGCACTGCTGAATTCTTGGCTCCCCGAGCTGGGCTCGAACCAGCGACCTGCGGATTAACAGTCCGTCGCTCTACCGACTGAGCTATCGGGGAACAGGTAGAGGGGCCGAATTATGCACAAAAAATAAGAAGAATGCAAAGCGGCCCGGAAATTCTGTTCAAGCGTGCTGGATCGCGTGGGCCGTGCGGAACAGTTGCGGCACGATATCGCGCAGCAAGCGGTCGCTGGGGTAATCATGGCGTGGCGCGCTGACGCTGATGGCCGCCAGCGGCACATCGCGCGCATCGCGCAACAGCACGGCGGCGCCCACCTGATTCTGCAATACCTGGTCTTCGGTCAGCGCGTAGCCGTCGTCGCGCGCCTGGCGGATCAGCGCCAGCAAGGCGTCGGGCTCAACCACCGTGCGCGGCGTGAAGGCGCGTGCAGGCGCGTTCAACAGCGCCTGGCGGATGACGTCGTCGTCATGCTGGGTCAGCAGCATGCGGCCGCCGCTGTTGCACCACGCGGGCATGCGCCGGCCCGGCAGCATTTCGGCCAGGGTCAGTTGGCGACTGGGCAGGCGCAGCAGATAGATCATGTCGCTACCCGTCAGCACACTCATGTGCACGGCCAGGCCGCAGCGGTCACGCAGCGCAACCAGATGCGGCGCGGCCATGGACACCAGGCGGTCGTTGCGTAAAAAGAAATAGCCCAGCTCCACCACGCGCGGACCCAGCCGGTAGCGACGCGTGGCCGTGTCCTTGACCAGGTAGCCCAGGCGTTCCCACGTATGGACAAAGCGCTGCGCCGCGCTTTTCCCCAGCCCGGTCAGGGTGGCAATGTCAGTCAAGCCGAGTGAATCCGAGGCGTCGCGAAAGGCGTCCAGCACCCGCATGCCTTTTTCCAGCGAGGCAACGAACAGGGCATCCTCCGCGTCGGGCGTGTCGGTGTTGGCAAGCGGCAGTTTGCGAGTCGTCATGATTGGGAAGCCGAGGGGGCGCAAGGCGCTGTTGGCAAGGGGTGGATGAGGCGCGACGCCGTGGTTGGCGCTAGTTTCCCCGAATTGTCCGGGCGCCGGATACGCACTATAAAGTTGATTATTCAATACTTTGTATCGCATAGCAATACATTGGGGCCGTTGGATGGCCTCCCCAATCTGCCCCAGAATCAACCCCCGGATGAACCTCGTTTTATGAGCACCCCTAGTTCCGTTTGCGACCTGAGCGCCGTGGCGATGCGCACCGAGATCGCTGCCGGCCACCTCAGCGCCCGCGAGGTCACGGCCGCGCACCTGGCGCGGATCGACGCCTGCAACCCGCACATCAACGCCGTGGTGACCCTGGACGCCGAAGGCGCGATGGCCCACGCCGCCCTGGCCGATGAGCGCCAAGCGAATGGCCATCCGCTGGGTTTGCTGCATGGCCTGCCGATCGTGCACAAGGATTCGTTCCTGACTGCCGGCATGCGCACGACTTACGGCTCGCCGCTCTACCGCGACTTTGTGCCTGAACGCGACAGCCTGATCGTTACCCGCGAGCGCGCCGCTGGCGCCATCACGCTGGGCAAGAGCAACCTGCCGGAATTCGGCGCGGGCTCGCAAACCTTCAACACGGTCTTCGGCGCCACCCGCAATCCCTATAACCTGCGAATGACGGCGGGCGGCAGCAGCGGCGGCGCGGCGGCGGCATTGGCCGCGCGCATGGTGCCCCTGGCGGATGGCACCGACATGGGCGGCTCGCTGCGCAACCCGGCGTCGTTCTGCAACGTGGTGGGGCTGCGCCCCTCGCCCGGCCGCGTGCCGCAATGGCCAACGGCCAGCCCCTACAACGCGTTGACGGTTGCCGGCCCCATGGCGCGCACCGTGGCCGACGTAGCGCTGTTATTGGCCGCCACGGCGGGCCCCGACGCGCGTGACCCCCTGGCCATCGAACAAGACCCCGCACGCTTCCTGGACAGCCTGTCGCGCGATTTCAAGGGCGTGCGCATCGCCTACGCGCCCGACTGGGGCGGCCTGCCGATGCAGCGCGCGGTAACGCAGGTGCTGGAGCGACAGTTGCCGGTCTTCAGGGACCTGGGCGCGCGGGTGGAGCCGGCCTGCCCGGATTTCACCGGCGCCAACGACGCCTTCCAAGCGCTGCGCGGCCAAGTCTTCGCGGTGGGCTACGAGGCCGCGCTGCGCGAGCATCGCCATCAACTGAAAGACACGGTCATCTGGAATATTGAACTGGGGCTGACGCAGTCCCCCGCCGCCGTCTTGCAGGCCGAGCGCGACCGCGCGGCGTTGTTCGCGCGCATGCACACGTTCATGCAGACCCACGAATTCCTGATCGGGCCGGTCAGCCAGGTGCTGCCCTTTCCGGTTGAAGACGAAACCGTCAGCCGTATCGACGACACGTCGATGCAGAACTACATCGACTGGATGCGCTCGGGCTATTACCTGTCCTTGACCGGCCATCCGGCCATTTCCGTGCCCTGTGGCTTCACCGATGAGGGCTTGCCGGTCGGCATCCAGATCGTTGGCCGCTATCGGCAGGAACACGCGCTGCTGCAATTGGCGCATGCGTTCGAGCTTGCCACGCAACATTGGCGCCGCGCGCCTGTGCTGCCCGACTGATCATTCCAAACAACACAAGGGGAAATCCATGAAGAAAGCCGTTTCAAGCGCACTCGCCGTATGCGCCCTGGCCGCCACGCCGCTGCTGGCGTCGGCCGACACGTATCCGTCCAAGCCGATCACGATGGTGGTGCCGTTCCCGCCTGGCGGCTCCACCGACGTCATCGGCCGGCTGTTTGCCGCCAAGCTGGGCGAGCGCCTGGGCCAGACCGTTGTGATCGAGAACAAGCCGGGCGCCAACACCAGCATCGGCGCGGTGGCCGTGGCGCGCGCGGCGCCTGACGGCTACACCTTGCTGATCACGGGCGCGCCCACCTTCACGTCGAACCCGCTGCTCTATCCGAACCTGAACTACGACCCGGTCAAGAGCTACGAGTACGTCGCCGTGGCGGGCAGCACGCCGTTCGTGATCCTGACCAATCCGCAAACCGGTATCGGCACGGTGGCTGACATCACCAGCAAGTCAGCCACACAGGCGCTTAGCTTCGGGTCGTTCGGCAACGGCTCCACGCCCCATATCGCCGGCGAATCGCTGGCCCAACGCACCGGCGCCAAGCTGCTGCATGTGCCTTATCGCGGCAGCGCGCCCGCCATGACGGACCTGATCGGCAACCAGATCCCGCTGTCGATCGACACGCTGGTGGCGGGCCTGCCGCAGATCAAGGCGGGCAAGGTGCGCGCGGTGGCGTTGACCGGCGGCGAGCGCTCGCCCCTGGTGCCCGACGTGCCCACCGTGGCGGAAAGCGGCGTGGCGGGCTACGACTTTCAGACCTGGTTCGGCGTGGTCATGCCCAAAGGTACGCCCGAGCCCGTGGTGACCAAGATGTCCAAGGAAATCCAGGCCGTGATGGCCGAGCCCGACACGCGCGCCCGGTTGCAGGAACTGGGCTTTGACGCCACCTACCAAGACCCCGCCGCGTTCCGCGCCAAGGTGCAGCGCGAACTGGAGCGCAACGTGGCCATCATCAAGGCGGCGGGCATCAAGCCGGATTGATCGGCTGAATCGCCTGGCGCACACGCCGGATTTGCCCATTCGTCCGGCAGTTCCGGCGTGACCGATGCGCGTCAGGCTGATCCCTTATCATGGCAACCAGAAGGCTCGCGACCTCTCTCGATTTTTCTGGATTCATCCATGTCTTCGTTCGACATTCAGTTGCTGCTCACCGCCCTGGTGAGCGTCTTGGTGCTGGTCGCCCTTATCGTTTCCCGCATACGCATGCATCCTCTGCTGGCGCTATTGATCGTGTCGATCGGCGTTGGCTTCGCCACGGGCATGGCGCCCACGGCCATCGTGAAGAACCTCACCGACGGCGCCGGCAAAACGCTGGGCGCGGTGGGCGTGGTCATCGCGCTTGGCGCCATGCTGGGCAAGATCCTGGCCGATTCGGGCACCACCGAGCGTCTGGCCAACGCCATCTTGCGGCGCACGTCCGTGCGCATGATTCCTTGGGCCATGACGCTGGTGGCGTTCGTCATCGGCATCCCCATGTTCTTCGAAGTGGGCCTGGTGGTGATGCTGCCGCTGATCTTCAGTGTGGCGCGCAAGCTGGAAAGCCAGCAACGCTTCAAAGGGTCGGCCTACATCTACGTGGGCGTGCCGGTCATTGCCGCGCTGGCCGCCATGCACGGCATGGTGCCGCCGCATCCCGGCCCGCTCACCGCCATCGCCACCTTGAAGACCACGGTGGGCCCCACGATGATCTACGGCTTTCTTGCCGCCCTGCCCGCCATGGTGCTGGGTGGCCCGCTGTACGGCGCGTTTCTCACGCCGCGCATGACGACCCGCCCCGATGAAGCGCTGCTGGAACAATTCACCGCTACCCAGGAAAGCGATTCCGGTGCATCCCCACCCAGCGTCGGCCTGGGTGTCCTGGCGGCCTTGCTGCCCGCCCTGCTGATGTTGGTACACGCGCTGGCCGAGATGCTGCTGCCCAAGGATTCCAGCCTGATGCACGTGGCGGCCTTCCTGGGCAACCCGCTGGTCGCCATGTTGCTGGGCGTGTTGTTCGCCGCCGTGACGCTGGTGTTCATGCGCGGCGGCGACGCCGAAAAGCTGCGAGATGGCCTGGGCAAAAGCCTGAAGCCCATCGCGGGCATCATGCTGATCATCGCGGGTGGCGGCGCATTCCAGCAGGTGCTGACCAGCGCCAAGGTGGGCGACGCCATCGTGCACCTGACGCATCAATTCGCGTTCCCGCCATTGATCCTGGGCTGGCTGATCGCCATGCTGCTATCGGTGTCCACCGGTTCGGCCACCGTCGGCATCGTAGGCGCGGCGGGCCTGTTGGCGCCGTTGGCAGGATCAGACCCCACCTTGAACCTGCCGCTGCTGGCGTTGTCGATCGGCTGCGGCTCGCTGTTCTTCAACTACGCCAATCACGCCGGCTTCTGGATGGTGAAAGAGTCGTTCGGCATGACGATGGGCGAAGCCACCAAGACGATTTCGATTGTGCAATCGATCGTGGCGGTGGCAGGCTTGATCATGGTGCTGCTGTTCAACATGCTGCCGGCGCTGGGTTGAGGGCACTCGGCTGCGATGGCCGCCGAAAAGGTGGGTTAGCTCGCTTTTTTCGGCCGTCTTGGCCGGGGCAGTTCGCCGGTGGCCTTAATGTCGATGACCATCTTGTCAAAGTCGGACTTAAAGGTCAGGTCCTGAACGACACGGAACTTTTCGTACTCTGCCTCGGCCTTCTTTTTGGCAGAGTCAGCAGAAATACGTCCGGCGTTGGCCAGTACATCGTATTCGTTAAACCTAAGAAAATCGTCTAGCTTGGCTGCCCACTCTGCCATGGTCATCACTTTGCGACGCTCTGCGAGACCTTCGGCAAAGTCCAGGTATTGGGACACCAGGCGATTCAAGCTGCGAATCTCATCTTCACTGAGGTAGTTCTTCGCAATGGCTACATCAGACTTGAGAACTTTTCCTCCCGCCCTCTCATTCTTCCAAGACGTGAGGCCCATGTTGGGCTTTGAAGAATCGGAGCGGGTTGTGATCAGTTCTGACGCCGTCTTTCCATGAATGGCGAAGTGAAATTTGTTCTGTACCGCAGCGTAGAACACATGAGCGGTGTCGGACTCTTTGTCATAGTCGACACTGCACTGCGCGAAGACATCAGTGACCTTTTGATAGAACCGTCGTTCGGATGCGCGGATTTCGCGGATCCGCTCAATCAGCTCTTCGAAATAGTCCTGCCCGAAAAGCTGGGCGCCCTGCTTCAAACGGTCGTCGTTAAGGGTAAAGCCCTTGATCAGATAGTCTTTGAGAATTCCGGTAGCCCAGATGCGGAACTTAGTCGCATAGGCCGAATTGCAGCGATAACCGACCGAAATGATCGCATCTAGGTTGTAGTGCTCTATGTTGCGAGAGACTTGCCTTGCGCCCTCTTGGCGAACTGTTAGAAAACTTCTAATAGTTGACTCGGGCGTCAGTTCCCCTGCCTTGTAAATCTCTTTCAGGTGATAGCTGATCGTTGGGACCTCCACGCCAAAAATCTCCGCCATGCCCTTCTGGCTCGCCCAGACCGTCTCGTCTTTCGCAATAACCTGGACGCGAACGTCGCCCTCGGTTGAGGCATAGAAAAGGAATTGGGAACTGTTCGGTTCTGGGAGGTCCATGCGTGGAGTCTGCGGATCTGTTTGTGGTTTACTGTATAAATGTACAGTATCACGCTTTCTGTTGAATAACGCGCGTCATGCTAACTCGCATGCACGACGAAATCGATCGACAGCTCTGCAGTTAAGCGGCCACAAGTCCCTTGTCGTGTACGCGCTATGCACATCTGGTCGGCAATCACAGTCAGGCTGCAATGGACGAGCTTGATGGCTGTATGGTCGACACGATTACAACGAAACGACGCAAACGAAAAAGACCGCCCCCAGAGGAAACGGCCTAAGCATTTGATTTCATTGGTGCCGGTGAAAGGAATCGAACCCTCGACCTTCTCATTACAAGTGAGCTGCTCTACCAACTGAGCTACACCGGCACGGCGTGCCGGGGCACGCGCAGGGACTGCATTGTAATGAAAAATCGGCGGCGCCGCGTGCAGACTGGCACGGGACGCCGCCAACATTCAATTTGAATCCCACAGGAGCGCGGTAGCGGCGTTCACGGCGAGGGCGTGCCGGGCACGCCATCCCCGCGTAACGCACACTACTTGACGATCGTCAGGCGCGGGCGCTTGGGTTCGTCGTCGTTGCCGCCGTCGTCGCCTTGCGTGGCGTCGGCCTGGGCTTCAACGCCTTCCAGGGCAGCGGGGTCCGCCGTGCCCTGTGCGCCTGCTTCCGGCGGTTCATAGGGCTGCACTTCGAAGCCCATGCCCGCGCCGGTTTCGCGCGCGTAGACGGCGCTGACGGCGCCGACGGGAACATAGACGTTTTCGGTCACGCCGCTGAAGCGGGCTTGGAATTCAATGAATTCGTTGCCCAGCACCAGGCGGTTGGTGGCCAGCGTGCCGACGTTCAGTGTGATCTGACCGTCACGGACATGCGCGACGGGCACCATGGTGTGCTCATCGACCTGCACGGTGATGTACGGCGTGTAGCCGTTGTCGGTGCACCATTCATGCAGTGCGCGGATCAGATACGGTTTGGTCGAGGTTTCACCCATCACACTGCCAGCCTTAACGACGCATTACTTTTTCCGAAGGCGTCAGCGCTTCGATGTAGGCCGGGCGCGAGAAGATGCGTTCGGCGTACTTTTGCAGCGGAGCCGCGTTCTTGGGGAGTTCGATGCCGTAGTGATCCAGGCGCCACAGCAACGGAGCCACGGCCACGTCCAGCATCGAGAATTCTTCGCCCAGCATGTACTTGTTCTTCAGCAGCATCGGGGCCAACTGGGCCAGGCGGTCGCGAATGTTCTGGCGCGCGTTGGCCAGCTTCTTCTCGTCGGGCTTGGTGCTGCGGTCTTCCAGCGTCGAGACGTGAACAAACAGTTCTTTCTCGAAGTTGTACAGGAACAGGCGGGTGCGGGCGCGCATGACGGGATCCGCCGGCATCAGTTGCGGATGCGGGAAGCGCTCGTCGATGTACTCGTTGATGATGTTGGATTCGTACAGGATCAGGTCGCGCTCAACCAGGATGGGCACTTGACCGTACGGGTTCATCACCGCGATGTCTTCGGGTTTGTTGTACAGGTCGATGTCACGGATCTCGAAGTCCATACCCTTTTCGAACAACACGAAGCGGCAGCGTTGCGAAAACGGACACGTGGTTCCGGAATAGAGCACCATCATGGTGAAAGTCCTTTATGAAAAACGAAAGGCCAGCGCCTAAATCTAGCAGGCGCTGGCCCCGATTGCCAGGCGGGATAGGCGTACGGCCCTATCCTCCGTTGCCGTCCCTTATTAATGAGGTAGCGGCTTGCATGCCTGGCGGGGCGTTGCGGTTAGCGCACGTGTTTCCAGTACGAGGCGTTCAAGCGCCACGTAACCAGGAAGAACAACAGCAGGAACAACATGACGCCGACGCCGATACGGACGCGCAATGTCTGGACGGGCTCGGCCATCCAGGACATGAATGCGGTCAGGTCTGCGACGTCGTTGTCGTATGTTGCGACTTGGGCCGGGTTGGCGGCCTTAAATTTGGCATCAAAGGTGGCATGGCCGTGGTAATCAGCTACCGGTTCGGCCTTGACCGTGGAAAAACCTTGAGCATCGTACACCGTCGTGATGCGTTCCCAGTTTTTGGGTGCGCCTTCCTTGGCATCCTTGGCTTCCACTTCATGCATGGCCACGGTCGTCAGCTCGCGCGGACCCTGGCGTTCCCAGAGGGCGTGCGGCATGCCCACGGACGGGAAAACCAGGTTGTTCCAGCCCGTGGCGCGCGACGTGTCGCGGTAGAAGGTGCGCAGGTAGGTGTAGATGTAGTCGGCGCCGGACGGGCCGGCGTTGACCGATTTGGCCCGGGCGATCACGGATAAATCCGGGGGCGTCGTGCCAAACCACTTCTTGGCGTCCTGGGGCGTCATGGCGATATGCATCATGTCGCCGACCTTTTCGCCGGTGAACAGCAGGCTTTCCTTGATTTGCTGGTCGGTCAGGCCAATGTCCTTGAGCTTGTTGTAGCGCATCGACGACGCGCTATGACAGTTCAGGCAGTAGTTGACGAACAGCTTGGCGCCGTTTTGCAGCGACGACATGTCGTTGACGCGGTACGGCGCCTTGTCCAGCGGGAAACCGCCCTCGGCGGCAAATGCGGTGGTACACGTGAGCATCAAGGCCACGGCACCAATCAGCTTCTTGATCATGGTTAATCCGTTATCTGGTGGGCTCAGTGGGCGTGGAACGTAACGCGCTCGGGCACTTGCTTGAAGGTGCCAAGGCGGCTCCAGACCGGCATCAGGAAGAAAAATGCCAGGTACAGCAGCGTGCCAATTTGCGACGTGATGTTCAACGGCGGACTGGGCGGCTGCGTACCGATGTAGCCGAGCACCAGGAAGTTGACCATGAAGATGCCGTAGATCCACTTGTGCCAGGTGGGGCGGTAGCGGATCGACTTGACCGGGGAATGGTCTAGCCAGGGCAGGAAGAACAGGATCACGACCGTACCACCCATGGCCACCACGCCCCAGAACTTGGCGTCGATCACGCGCAGCAGCACGGCCACGACGATCAGGATGCCGGGGATGGCAATGCGCAGGATGCCGCGCAGGTTGCTCTTGACGAGCAACGCGATGGCGCCCAGTACCGACGCGCCCGCCAGCACCCACGTGAATTCGTCGGTAGTGGCGCGCAGCATCGAATAGAACGGGGTGAAGTACCAGACCGGCGCGATGTGCGGCGGCGTCTTCAGCGAGTCAGCGGGAATGAAGTTGTTGAACTCGAGGAAGTAGCCGCCCATTTCCGGCGCGAAGAACACGATGAACGCGAACACGAGCAAGAAGCCCGCCACGCCCATCAGGTCATGCACGGAATAGAACGGGTGGAACGGAATGCCATCCTTGGGGCGGCCGTACTTGTCTTTCGGGCCCTGCTTGATTTCGATGCCGTCCGGGTTGTTCGAGCCGACTTCGTGCAGCGCCACCAGGTGAGCCGCGACCAGGCCCACGAGCACCAGCGGAATCGCGATGACGTGGAAGGCGAAGAAGCGGTTCAAGGTGGCGTCCGACACGACGTAGTCGCCGCGGATCCAGATGGACAGTTCGGGGCCGATGAACGGAATGGCGGCGAACAGGTTCACGATCACCTGGGCGCCCCAATACGACATCTGGCCCCACGGCAGCAGGTAACCGAAGAAGGCTTCCGCCATCAGACAGAGGAAAATCGCCACGCCGAAGATCCACACGAGCTCGCGCGGCTTGCGGTAGGAACCGTATAGCAGCCCGCGCAACATGTGCAGGTAGACGACGACGAAGAACATCGACGCGCCGGTGGAATGCATGTAGCGCACGAGCCAGCCCCAGGGGACCTCGCGCATGATGTATTCAACGGATTGGAACGCGCGTTCGGCGTCCGGCTTGTAATGCATGACCAGGAAAATACCGGTCACGATCTGCAGCACCAGGACCAATAAGGCCAGAGAGCCAAAGAAATACCAGAAGTTGAAATTCTTTGGTGCGTAGTACTCGGACAGATGGGCTTTCCAGGTGGATGTCACCGGAAAACGCCGGTCCAGCCACCCCAACAGGCCTGTTGTCTCGACGGTTTTCTCGCCAGCCATGTAACGGCTCCTTCTCTAATACGTGGCGTATTTGTTTTACTTACGTAATCGGGAAAAAAGCGCGACGCGAGCGTCAGGCCTTGTTGTCTTCATCGACGCCCACGATGATGCGGGTATCGCTCAGATACTGGTACGGCGGAACTTCGAGATTATCGGGAGCAGGCTTGTTCTTGTAGACCCGGCCAGCCAGGTCGAACGTGGAGCCGTGGCAGGGGCAGAGGAACCCGCCTTGCCAATTGGCGCCCATGCCGCCACCCCCGCCTGTTTCGAAGTGCGAGGTGGGCGAGCAGCCCAAGTGAGTACAGATGCCGACGCAAACGAAGATCTCGGGCTTGCGCGAGCGAACTTCGTTCTTGGCATATTCGGGAGTGAAGCCAGGCCGCTCGGATTCCGGGTCGGCCAGCAAGGGGTCAAGCGTCTTGAGGGCGGCGAGCTGTTCGGGAGAACGGTGCATGATCCACACCGGCTTCCCACGCCATTCCACGGTTTTCATGGTGCCGACGGGTATATCGCCGATATCCACTTCAACGGGGGCCCCGGCCGCGCGGGCCTTTTCAGAGGGAGAAAATGTGCTCACAAGCGGCACTGCCGTTGCGACACCTGCTACGCCACCCACAGCACAGGCGGTGGTAACCCAGAAACGTCGCGAAGGATCAGGTGGCAGGTTGGGATCAACCGCACCGTCATCATCGTGCACCAGCGTATCCTGACTCATCTTCCTATCCTTGTTGATGCGCCCGCTCTACGAGTAGCATCACTTCTGCGGCATCGGGTTCGCGGGAATATGTAACAACATAGCAACCGCGTATTATAGCGCCAGCCCACTCAAGGGCGTATCACGATGGGAGTGCTTTTATGAGCAAAAAGACTGGTTTCGTCAAAGAATTCCGAGATTTCGCTGTAAAAGGCAACGCGATCGACCTGGCGGTGGGTGTGATTATCGGCGCGGCGTTCGGCCGAATCGTCGATTCGATGGTGAAAGACATCATCATGCCCTTGGTCAATTTCATCCTGGGGGGCGCAGTCGATTTTTCGAACAAATTCTTTGTACTGTCGATGCCTGCCGGCTACAACGGCCCGATGACGTATGCCGACCTCACCAAAGCGGGCGCCTCCGTGTTCGCCTGGGGTAATTTCGTGACGATCCTCATCAACTTCGTGTTGTTGGCGTTCGTGATTTTCTGGATGGTCAAAGCCATCTACAAGGCCCGCACCAAGGCCGAGGAAGCACCGGCCGCACCGGCCGCAACGCCGGAAGACGTGGCGCTGCTGCGCGAAATCCGCGACCTGCTCAAGAAATAAAACCCCGGAATGCCCCGCGCGGCACACGCGTCGGGGGCTTGCTGCTGGTGTTGCGGCGGTACTACGCCGGGTTATCAAGGTCGATGAATTCGACCTTGATGCCGAACTGCTCGGCCACCGCCTGGCCCAGCGCCTGCGCACCATAGCGCTCGGTGGCGTGGTGGCCGGCCGCAATGAAGCCGACACCGGTCTCGCGCGCCAGATGCACGGTGGATTCCGACACTTCTCCTGTGAGGTAAGCGCTGGCGCCAGCGTCCACTGCATCGGACAGCATGCCCTGCGCCCCACCGGTACACCACGCCACGCTGGATAAGGGTTGATCCGGATCGCCCACCACCAGCGGCTGCCGGCCCAGCCGTTCGGCCACGCGCGCGCCCAGTTGGCCCAGCGTCGTCAGGCCCGTGGCCTCGCCCAGCCACACCAGGTTGTCCTGCCCACAGGTGCGCGGAGAGCCATCGTCGCGCCGCGCGGGGACCAGGCCCAGCACGCGGGCCAGTTGCGCGTTGTTGCCCAGACTGGGGTGGGCGTCCAGCGGCAGATGATAGGCGTATAGATTCAGGTCGTTTTTCAAGGCCAGCGCCATGCGCGTGCGGCGCGTGCCGATCACGCGGCGGTCTTCGTTGCGCCACATCCAGCCGTGGTGCACCAGCACCGCATCCGCGCCACGTTCGACCGCGGCGCGCAGCAATGCTTCGCTGGCGGTGACACCGGTGATAATGTGTCCGACTTCAGATCGGCCCTCCACTTGCAAGCCGTTGGGGCAGTAGTCCTTGAAGCGGGCGGCTTGCAGGATGTCGTCCAGCCAACTGGCCAGCACGTGGGAGTCCACTTTTTTCATCGTTCGTCCTATCAGAATCATGCGCCGATATTGGCTGATATTTGCTCAGGCCGTCACGGTCTGCCTGGGTATTCTATTCGTGGTCACAACGTTGCGGCCCGACCTGCTGCGCCTTGGCGGCCCAGGGGCCGCGTCGCCCGCCGCCGTGGCGGCAGCGCGTCCACCCGCCGGCGGCGGCGTGGGGCCGGTGTCGTATGCGGACGGCGTGGCGCGAGCGGCGCCATCGGTGGTGAACGTCTACACGACCAAGCACGTGAACGTACCGCTGGTGCCGCTGCCCGACGATCCGGTGCTGCGCCAATTATTCGGACAAGTGCCGGGCATGAGCCGGCGTCAGGCGACGACCAGCCTGGGCTCTGGCGTCATCGTCAGCCAGGACGGCCATGTGCTGACCAACTACCACGTGGTGCAGGCGGCTGACGCGATTGAAGTCGCGCTGCGCGACGGCCGGCGCGACACCGCGAAGCTTGTGGGCGCGGATCCCGATACGGACCTGGCGGTGCTGAAGCTCAGTTCCTTGCGGACGCTGCCCGCCGCCACGTTGGCTGCCGACCGCGGCCTGCGGGTGGGCGATGTGGTGCTGGCCATAGGCAACCCGTTTGGGGTGGGCCAGACCACCACCCAGGGCATTGTGTCGGCGTTGGGCCGCAATGGCTTGGGGCTGAACACCTACGAAAGCTTCATTCAGACCGACGCGGCCATCAACCCCGGCAATTCTGGCGGCGCGCTGGTGGATGCCGAGGGCAATCTGGTGGGCATCAATACGGCCATCTATTCGGAATCGGGCGGGTCGATGGGCATCGGCTTTGCCACGCCGATCGAGATTGCGCGCAAGGTAATGGATGACATCGTCAAGACGGGCTCGGTCAAGCGCGGTTGGCTGGGCGTGGAACCGCAGGACGTGACGCCGGAGCTTGCCCGCGCGTTTGGCCTCAAGAATGACACGCGCGGCGTGATCATCGCCGGCGTGATGCGCGATGGCCCGGCGGCGCGCGCCGGTTTGCGTGTGGGCGATATCGTGCAGACGGTCAATGGCAAGCGCATGGCCGATACCGTGCAATTGCTGGCCGAGATTGCACAGTTGCCGCCGGGCCAGCGCGCCACGCTGGGCGTCTTGCGCGCGGGCAAGGCGGTCGAGGTGGCCGTGGCGGTGGGCACGCGCCCCGGCAAGCCACGATAAGGGTGATCGCGGCGGGCGGGGCTGCCTGGCATGCTGCTACTACGCATCGGGGGGCGGCCGTTCGGCCAGCAGGCGCACCATCGACAACACTGCTTTTTTGATGCTCTCGGGTTGGCTTTGCAGCAATGCGCCGATCTCGGCACAGTAGCCGTCCAGGGTGGCGAAGGGCGCGCTGGGCGTGGCGGATTCCGTTGCGCTTACCACGCCGTCGCTCAGCCAGGGGACGCTGGTGTCCAGCGCTTTCGCCAGGCGCAGCAACGTGGCGCGCGATGGCGCGTAGTGCTCATCGCGGGTAAGGATTCGATGGATGCAGGACTGCGGCACGCCGGAAAGGCGCGCCAACTGGTTTTGGCTGTGGATGCCGCGCCACCGCATCAGGGCGCGCAGCCTTTGAGCAGGCGACATGCCAACAATGTAGGGTGGCGGCCAGGCGCCGGCAAGAGTGAAAGAGTCCGATACTGGGCCGTGCCCTGCGCCTTGTCTTTCGTGGGGCCGTGCGTTTCTTTCGGGGTGTTTCGCCTGGCATGCGCCGCGGACGCAAGCGACGGATATGAATAGGGCCGCTCGAAGGCGGCCCTGCGCAATGCGACCCCAGGGGCGCCCTGTCAGTGGCGCTCGGTCAGTGAGTCAGAGACGGCGTCGTCGGCCGCGCCCGCCTTGGGCGTTACCATTCGGGCAACGAGCAGGCCCACTTCATAAAGCAGGCACAGTGGCACCGCCAGCATGAACTGGCTGACCACGTCGGGCGGCGTGACCACGGCGGCGATGATGAAGGCGCCCACCACCACATAGCCGCGCGCGGCGCGCAGCTTGGACAGTTCGACTACGCCCATCTTCACCAGCAGCACCACGGCCACGGGCACTTCGAAGGTGATCCCGAACGCCATGAACATCGTCATGACGAAACTCAGGTAGGCCTCGATGTCCGGCGCCGGCGTGATGGACTGCGGCGCGAACGTGGCGATGAAATGGAACACCGTGCGGAACACCACGAAGTAGCAGAACGCCATGCCCGCGATGAACAGGAACGTGCTGGAGACAATCAGCGGCAACGCCAGTCGCTTTTCGTGGCGATACAGCCCCGGGGCCACAAAGGCCCAGGCCTGATACAGCACAACTGGCAACGCCACGATGAAGGCGGCCATCATCGTGACCTTGACCGGCACCATGAACGGCGTGATGACGCCCGTGGCGATCATGCGCGTGCCTTGGGGAAGCGACGCCAGCATGGGGGCCGCCAGCACGTCGTAAATGGCCGATGCGCCGGGATAGATGAACAGCACGATGAACACGGCCACTACCGCGCCGACGGCGCGCATCAGGCGGGTGCGTAATTCGACCAGGTGAGAGATGAAGGTCTCTTGCTGGCCTTCTTCTTGGGAGGCGTCCTGGGTCACGTCGGTGTTCCGGAGGGCGGGACGGGCTTGGCGGCGGGCGCTGCGTCGTCAGCCTTGGGCGCGCGAGGCGCCTGGGCGGGTTGTTGAGGTGCGGGGGCCGCAGCCGCCGTGCTGCTGGGTGCGGACGCGGGCGGCAGGTCCAGGTCCAGGCTGTGGCTCTGCCCGGGCGGCGCGATCGTGCGCGTGGGTTCGGGCACGGCGTCGGGCGTGGGTTCAACCGACGCGCTTGCCGCGGAGGCCGACGCGTCTCCCACGATCACGGGGGCAACCTTGCCGTTGGCTTCACGCGCGACTTCGTCGAGTTCGGCCCGAAACTGCTGCACCGGCTCTTGCAAGGAAGCTTGCGTTTCATTCAGCGACTGTTGTACGCCTTGCGCGGCGTCTTCCATTTCGCTTTTGAATTTGCGCAGCTCGTCGATTTCGATTTCGCGCTGGATATCGGACTTCACGTCATTGACGTAACGCTGCGCGCGACCCAGCAGGTGGCCGACGGTGCGGGCTACCTTGGGCAGGCGTTCGGGGCCAATGACGATCAAGGCGATGACGCCGACCACCATCAGCTCGGTGAAACTGACATCAAACATGCGACGGCCGCTCGGGAAGGGAAGCAATAAGGGCCGGCCCTTTCAGGGCTGGCCCGGGATTCGAGCCGCGGCTCAGGAATTGGTCTTTTCCTTGGCCTGCACGTCGATGGTGTCATCGGCCACGCGCTGTTGCGCGATGGGTTCCGCTGGCTTGTCGCCGTTGGCGTCCTTCATGCCTTCCTTGAAGCCCTTTACCGCACCGCCCAGGTCCGAGCCGATGTTGCGCAGCTTCTTGGTGCCGAAAATCAGCGCCACGATGACCAGAACAACCAACCAATGCCAAATGCTGAAACTACCCATGATGTTTCTCCGAATTACGCGGTGGGGGCCACGCGCCCTTTCCAGGGTCGCGCGCCGCCAATAATGTGGAAATGCAAATGCGGGACTTCCTGGCCGCCTTCGACGCCAGAGTTGATCATGATGCGAAATCCACCATCAGGGCCCGGACGGCAACCGTTTTCGGCTGCTAGCCGCGGCGCCAACGACATCATTCTACCCAACCAACCTGCGTCCTCGCCGGTAATATCCTGCATGGATGTGACATGACGTCGAGGGATCAGCAGCAAATGCACCGGTGCTGCCGGATTGATATCGTGAAATGCAACAAAGTCCTCGTCTTCATAGACCTTCTTGGACGGGATTTCGCCAGCGGCGATTTTGCAAAAAAGACAGTTGTCGCTCATGTTTCCGGGCTCCGGGGTCAGTCTTTGGGGCGGCTGGCTTTTTCGGCCAGGCCCGACAGGCCTTCGCGGCGGGCCAATTCGGCCAGCACATCTTCTGGGCGCAGCTTGAAATGCGTCAGGGCGACCAGGCAATGAAACCACAGGTCGGCCGTTTCGCTGACGATGCGTTCCGGCACCCCGTCTTTCGCGGCCATGACCAGTTCCGTGGCTTCTTCGCCGATCTTCTTCAGGAAGGAATCGGGGCCTTTGGCCAGCAGCTTGGCGGAATACGACGTGGCCGGGTCGCCGCCGTTTTCAGGGCGGCGGGTTTCCAGCGTGTCGGCGATGCGGGCCAGGATATCGGCGGCGCTTAGCGTTTGATCGGTCATTTGTAGATCAGTTCGGGGTCTTTGAGCACGGGGTCGACCGTGACCCAGGAGGCGTGGTCCGTCGGCCCTTCCAGGCGACGGAAAAAGCAACTTGCACGGCCGGTATGGCAGGCAATGCCGCCTTCCTGGTGGACCTTGAGCAGGATGACGTCGCCGTCGCAATCCAGGCGCAATTCGTGCACTTCCTGCACATGTCCGGATTCCTCGCCCTTGCGCCACAGGCGCTGGCGCGAACGCGACCAGTACACGGCGCGGCCGGTGGCGGCCGTTTCGGCCAGCGATTCGCGGTTCATCCAGGCCACCATCATGATCTGGCCGTTTTCAACGTCTTGGGCGATGGCGGGGATCAGGCCGTTTTCATCGAAAACAACGTCGGCCATCCAGGCGGGTTCGGTGCTCATAGTTAGTCCAACCGTACGGAAATACCTTGTTCGGCCATGAAGCGCTTGCACTCGCCGACGGTGTGCTGGCCGAAGTGGAAGATGCTGGCGGCCAGCACGGCGCTGGCGCGGCCGGTGGTGACCCCATCGGCCAAGTGCTGCAGGTTGCCCACGCCGCCCGAGGCGATGACGGGCACCGGCACGGCGTCGGACACGGCGCGCGTCAGTTCTAGGTCGAAACCTGACTTGGTGCCATCGCGGTCCATGCTGGTCAGCAGGATTTCGCCCGCGCCGTAGGCGGCCATGCGGCGCGCCCAGGCCACGGCGTCCAGCCCGGTGGCCTTGCGGCCGCCGTGCGTGAAGACTTCCCAGCGCGCCGGTTCGCCCTCGGCCGACACGCGCCGCGCGTCGATGGCAACCACCACGCATTGCGAGCCGTGGTAGTCGGATGCGGCCCGAACCAGTTCGGGGTTGGCCACGGCGGCGCTGTTGATGCTGATCTTGTCGGCGCCCGCGTTCAGCAGGCGCTGGATGTCGGACACCTGGCGCACGCCGCCGCCCACCGTCAGCGGAATGAACACCTGGGACGCCACCTGCTCGATGATGGGCAGGATCAGGTCGCGGCCGTCGCTGGTGGCGGTGATGTCCAGGAAGGTGAGCTCATCGGCGCCCTGCTCGTTGTAACGGCGGGCGATCTCGACGGGGTCGCCCGCGTCCAGCAGATTGACGAAGTTCACGCCCTTGACGACGCGGCCGGCGGTGACGTCAAGGCAGGGAATGATGCGGCGGGTCAGCGCGCTGGTTACGGGCGCGCCGGCCTCGGTGCTGCTGCGGGAAAGAGTCATTTTGCCAATTCGTCGGCGCGAGCCTGGGCTGCCTGGAAATCAAGCGTGCCTTCGTAGATGCTGCGGCCCAGGATGGCGCCTTCGACGCCCTCTTCCTCGACGGCGCAGAGGGCTTCGATGTCCTGGATGCCGGCGATGCCGCCCGAGGCGTACACGGGGATGCGTACGTGTTGGGCCAGGCGGACCGTGGCTTCGACGTTCACACCCGACAGCATGCCGTCACGGCCGATGTCGGTGTAGATGATGGCCTCGCAGCCGTAGTCCTCGAACTTCTTGGCCAGGTCCAGCACGTCGTGGCGGGTCAGCTTGCTCCAGCCGTCGGTGGCGATCTTGCCGTCGCGGGCGTCCAGGCCGACGATGATCTGACCGGGGAAAGCGCCGCAGGCGTCTTGCAGAAAGCCCGGATTCTTGACCGCGGCGGTGCCGATGATGACGTACGAAATGCCGGCGTCAAGGTAGCGTTCGATGGTGTCCAGATCGCGAATGCCGCCGCCGATCTGGACGGGCATGTCGTCGCCGACGGCCTCCAGAATGGCCTTGATGGGCGCTTCGTTCTTCGGCTTTCCGGCAACGGCGCCGTTCAAGTCGACCAGATGCAGGCGGCGCGCGCCCTGGTCAAGCCAACGGGTGGCCATGGCGGCGGGGTCTTCGGAGAACACCGTTGCATCGTCCAGGTCACCCTGGCGCAGGCGCACGCAGCGCCCGTCTTTGAGATCGATGGCGGGGATCAGCAGCATGGTGGGCAGCAAAAAAGAAAGAGGGGTTGAATGGGCTGGCGCATGCAGGTCCGGGACCTACGGCTGCCAGTCTACAAAATTGCGATACAGGCGCAAACCGTGTTCGGCGCTCTTCTCGGGGTGGAACTGCACCGCGAAAATGTTAGCCGCCGCCACCGCGCAGGTAAAGGCGATGCCGTAATCGGTTTCACCAACTGTCAGGCTGGAATCATCCGGATCGGCGTAGTAACTATGGACGAAATAGAAGTGCGTATCGTCCGGAATGCCGGCCCAGATGGGATGAGAGCGCGTCTGGCGCACTTTGTTCCATCCCATGTGCGGCACTTTCAGCCGTTCGGGGCGGGTGTCGGCCAGGCCCGCGTCGCCGGTGTCAGCCAGGCAGGCTTCGTCATCGGCGGGGATCAGGTCGGCAAAGCGGGGGCCCGAGAAACGGCGCACCACGCCCGGGAACAGGCCCAGGCAAGACGTGCCGCCTTCTTCGCTGGAGTCAAACAGCATCTGTTCGCCCACGCATACGCCCAGCAAGGGCTTGTTGCGGGCGGCGCGCACGACGGCCTCGCGCAGGCCGGATTCGTTCAGGGTGCGCATGCAGTCCGCCATGGCGCCCTGCCCGGGAAACACCACGCGGTCGGCCGCGTCGATGTCTTGAGGCTGGTTGCAGATGCGGATGTCCGCGTCGGGCGCGGCGAACTTCAGGGCGCGGGCGACGGAGTGGAAATTGCCCATTCCGTAGTCAACGATGGCGATAGTGGTCACTTCTTTTGCCTGCTGCGTTGGGGTTGGCGAACGTTACAGCACGCCCTTGGTGGAGGGCACGACGTCGCCCATGCGCGGGTCGACTTCCATGGCCATGCGCAGGGCGCGGCCACAGGCCTTGAACACGGTTTCGGCCTGATGGTGGGCATTGAAGCCGCGCAGGTTGTCGATATGCAGGGTGATGAGGGCGTGGTTGACCAGCCCCTGGAAGAACTCACGCGTCAGGTCTACATCAAAATTGCCGATGTGGGCGCGCGTGAACGGGATGTGATATTCCAGGCCGGGGCGGCCCGAGAAGTCCACCACCACGCGCGACAGCGCTTCGTCCAGCGGCACGTAGGCGTGGCCGTAGCGGCGCAGGCCGGCCTTGGTGCCGACGGCTTTGGCAATGGCCATGCCCAGCGTGATGCCCACGTCTTCCACCGTGTGGTGCGCGTCGATGTGCAGGTCACCCTCGGCCTTGATGTCCAGATCGATCAGGCCGTGGCGCGCGATCTGATCCAGCATGTGGTCCAGGAACGGCACGCCCGTGTCGATGGTCTGCTTGCCGGTGCCGTCGATGTTGATGGCCACGCGGATGCGGGTTTCGTTGGTGTTGCGGGTGATCTCTGCGGTACGCATGTTAAGCACTCAAAATCTCTTGCAGGGCAACCAGCAAGGCGGCGTTCTCGGCCGGGGCGCCCACCGAGATGCGCAGGCAGTTTGCCAGGAGCGGATGGGCGTTGGAAAAGTTGCGAATCAATATTTTGCGCGTTTTCAGCGCAAGATGCACGGCGTTGCCATCCAGCTTGCCGGAAAAGCGGGCAAGCACAAAGTTGCCGGCGGAAGGGAATACCCTGACGCCCGGCAAGGCGGCTAGCGCGTCGGCCAGCGGGCCCCGGTCGGCGCGCAGGCGCGCGGCCTGCTCGTCCAGCACGGGCTTGTGGCGCAGCACCGCCATCAGCGTGGCCTGCGTCAGCACGTCCAGGTTGTAGGGCGGGCGCAGCTTGTTGAGTTCGGCGATCCAGTCGGGATGCCCGGCCAGATAGCCGAAACGCAGGCCGGCCAGACCGATCTTGGACACCGTACGCATGACGACCACGTTGGGGGCGTCCAGCACTTGCGGCATCCAGGTGCGGTCGGCGAAAGGCTGATAGGCCTCGTCCAACACCACCAGCCCGGGGGCGGCGGCGATGATGGCCTGCACGTCTTCGTCCGACCACAGGCCGCCGGTGGGGTTGTTGGGCACGGCCAGGAACACCACCTTGGGCTGATGTTCGCGGATGGCGGCCAGCATGGCCGGTAGATCCAGGGCCAGATCCTCGGTCAGCGGCACGCCGACAAAGCGCGCGTGGTCAAAGCGCGCCGCCATGTCGAAATAAACGAACGACGGCCACGGCGACAGCACCACGTCGCCCGGGTTGCAACAGGCCTGGACGATGATGTGGATGAGTTCATCCGAGCCGTTGCCAAACAGCACGTCGGCCGCATCGGGCACGCCGAACCCGGCCTTTACCGCCTGCTGCAAGGCGGACAGATCGGCGGCGGGATAGCGGTTCAGCGGCGTGTCACGCACGGCGCGGGCGATGTCGTCGCGCACCGCGTCGGGCAGTTCATACGGGCATTCCATCGCATCCAGCTTGATGCAGCCATCCGCGTGGGCGACCGGGTAGGCGGCCAGCGCCAGGACGTCCGCGCGCAGGGTGCCTTGGATGCGGCCAGCGACGCTTGCCGCCGGGGCCGCGCTCATGGCTTGTCGACCCGGTACTGGGCGCTGGCGGCGTGCGCTTGCAGGCCTTCGCCCAGCGCCAGTTCGGCGGCGATGCGGCCCAGCGTTTGCGCGCCCTGGTGCGACACCTGGATCAGGCTGGAACGCTTCTGGAAGTCGTACACGCCCAGCGGGGAAGAAAAGCGCGCGGTGCGCGACGTGGGCAGCACGTGGTTGGGGCCGGCGCAGTAGTCGCCCAGCGCTTCCGAGCTGAAACGGCCCATGAAGATGGCGCCGGCGTGGCGGATCTTGGCGGTCCAGATCTCAGGCTGTTCGGTGGAAATTTCCAGGTGCTCGGGCGCGATGTCGTTGGCGATCTGGCAGGCTTCTTCCAGGCTTTGCACCTGGATCAGCGCACCGCGATTGGCCAGGCTGACGCGCAGGATGTCGGCGCGCGGCATCGTGGGCAACAGGCGCGCGATGGCGGCTTCGACTTCTTCGATGAAGGCCGCGTCCGGGCACAGCAGGATGGACTGCGCCAATTCGTCGTGCTCGGCTTGCGAGAACAGGTCCATGGCGATCCAGTCGGCCGGCGTCTTGCCGTCGCAGATGACCAGGATTTCGCTGGGGCCGGCAATCATGTCGATGCCGACCACGCCGAACACGCGGCGCTTGGCGGCGGCCACATAGGCGTTGCCCGGGCCGACGATCTTGTCCACGGCGGGCACGGTGGCGGTGCCGTAGGCCAGCGCGCCCACGGCTTGCGCGCCGCCGATGGCGAACACGCGGTCCACGCCGCCAATGGCGGCGGCCGCCAGCACGATGGGGTTGCGCACGCCGTCAGGCGTGGGCGTAACCATGATCAGTTCCTGCACGCCCGCCACCTTGGCGGGAATGGCGTTCATCAGCACCGACGACGGGTAAGCGGCCTTGCCGCCCGGCACGTACAGGCCCACGCGGTCCAGCGGCGTCACCTGTTGGCCCAGCATGGTGCCGTCGGCTTCGGTGTAGGTCCAGGTATGGGCAAGCTGGCGCTCGTGGTAGCCGCGCACGCGGTCGGCGGCGGCTTCCAGCGCGTTGCGCTGCGCGGTGGGCAAGGTGGCCAGCGCGGCGTGCCAGTCGGCTTTGGGAATTTCAAGCGTGTCTGCCGAGGCGGCCGGCATGCGGTCAAAGCGCTGCGTGTATTCCACCAACGCGGCGTCGCCACGCGCGCGCACGTCAGCCAGAATGCCGGCGGCGGCGCGGTCGATGGACTCGTCCTCGGTGGCCTCGAAGGCCAGCAGCTTGGACAGGGCGGATTTGAATCCGGGATCGCGGGAGTCAAGACGATTGATCAGGGCCATGGCGTCATGGAGCAAAGCGGAAAGCGGCCGCCGCGACGTCGCGGCGGGCGGGGGTCAGGCGTTGCGGGAGGCGGCTCTTTCGAAGGCGTCCAGCAAGGGTTGCAGGCGGGCGCCGCGGGTCTTCAGCGCGGCCTGGTTGACGATCAGGCGCGACGAAATCGGCATGACGTCTTCCACCGCGACCAGGTCGTTGGCGCGCAGCGTGCCGCCGGTGGACACCAGGTCCACGATGCAGTCGGCCAGGCCAACCAGCGGCGCCAATTCCATCGAACCATACAGCTTGATGATGTCCACGTACACACCCTTGGCCGCGAAGTGTTCACGGGCTGAGTGCACGTATTTGGTGGCCACGCGCAGGCGCGCGCCCTGGTGCACGGCGCCTTCGTAGTCAAAGCCGTTGCGTACGGCCACGGCCAGGCGGCACTTGGCGATGTTCAGGTCGATGGGCTGGTACAGGCCGCCGGGCTGCTCCTTGGCATGTTCGATCAGCACGTCCTTGCCCGCGATGCCCAGGTCCGCCGCGCCATATTGCACGTAGGTCGGCACGTCGGAGGCGCGCACGATGATCAGGCGCAGGCCGGGGTCGCTGGTCGGCAGGATCAGCTTGCGCGAGCTTTCCGGGCTTTCCGTGACTTCGATGCCGGCTTCAGCCAGCAGCGGCATGGTTTCTTCAAAAATCCGACCCTTGGACAGCGCCAGGGTCAGGGGCTTCATCGTGGTGGCATTGGTCATTGCCGGGCAGCCTCAAAATGAACGGACCCACTCGGGGGGCAGCAAGCCGAAGGCGCAGCGTGGGGGCTACTACATTTCATGCCTGTTCCTGGCCGGTCACGCGTTGGATATTCGCGCCCAGGGCGCGCAGTTTGACTTCCATCTGGTCGTAGCCACGATCCAGGTGATAGATGCGGTCGACCAGCGTGTCGCCATCGGCCGCCAGGCCGGCGATGACCAAGCTGGCCGAGGCGCGCAGGTCGGTGGCCATGACGGTGGCGCCCGACAGGCGCTTCACGCCGCGCACGACGGCGGTGTGGCCGTCGATGTCGATGTCGGCGCCCATGCGGCGCAGTTCCTGCACGTGCATGTAGCGGTTTTCGAAGATGGTTTCGACGATGACGGACGTGCCTTCCGCCACGGCGTTCAGCGCCATCACCTGGGCCTGCATGTCGGTGGCGAAGCCGGGGTATTCATGCGTGCGAAACCCCACGGCCTTGGGGCGCGTGGACATGGCGCCGCGTATCCAGTCGGGGCCGGTTTCGATGGTCAGGCCGGCGTCGGCCAGCTTGTCCAGCGTGGCGCCCAGGATGGCGGGGTCGGTGTTTTTCAGCAGGATGTCGCCACCCGCCGCGCCCACGGCGCACAGGAAGGTGCCGGCTTCGATGCGGTCGGAGATGACGCGATGCTCGGCGCCATGCAGGCGCTCAACGCCGTCGATCACGATGCGGCCGGTGCCGTGGCCCTGGATGCGGGCACCCATCTTGATGAGCAGTTCGGCCAGGTCCACCACTTCCGGTTCGCAAGCCGCGTTTTCAAGCACGGTCTGGCCCTCGGCCAGCACGGCGGCCATCAGCAGGTTTTCGGTGCCGGTGACGGTGACCATGTCGGTGCGTACCGACGCGCCCTTCAAGCGCTTGGCGCGCGCCACGACGAAGCCGTGTTCGATGCTGATTTCCGCGCCCAGCGCGGCCAGGCCCTTGATGTGCTGGTCCACCGGCCGCTGGCCGATGGTGCAGCCGCCCGGCAGGCTGACGCGGGCTTCGCCGAAGCGGGCCAGCAACGGGCCCAGCACCAGGATCGACGCGCGCATCGTCTTGACCAGGTCGTACGGCGCTTCCAGCTTGTCGACGTGGTTGGCCTGCAAGGTGACCACGCCATCGGCGCCGCGCTCGGCCCGCATGCCCATGCGCGCCAGCAGGCGCAGCATCGTGGCCGTGTCATTCAGGTGCGGCACGTTGGCAAGCGTCAGCGCGTCGGCGGTCAAGAGGCCGGCGCACAGAATCGGCAGGGCCGAATTCTTGGCGCCGGATATCGAGATCTCGCCGTGTAGTGGCGTACCGCCGGTGATGCGCAGCTTATCCATTACTTGCCTGCTTGCTGGTATTCGTCGGGGGTCAGCGTGCGCATGGACAGCGCGTGGATCTCGGCCTTCATGCGGTCGCCCAGGGCGGCGTAGACCATTTGATGACGCTGGATCAGGCGCTTGCCTTCAAAGGCCGCGCTGACGATGACGGCGTCGAAATGCGAGCCGTCGCCTTGCACGTCAAGATGTTCACAGGACAGGCCATCCGCAATGTATTGGCGGACTTGCGCGGGAGTGGGAAGCATGGACGTCAGTTCCTGAGTTTGTAGCCGCTGGCCAGAAGCCGCAGCGCGTAAAGCGAGAGCACCAGGAATACCCCCGTCACCACCGCCAGGCTGCGCCAGGGCGAGACGTCCGACACCGAGAAGAATCCGTAGCGGAAGCCGTCGATGGCGTAGAAGATGGGGTTCCAGTGGGACACGGCCTGCCAGAAAGGCGGCAGGGTGTGGATGGAATAGAACACGCCGGACAGGAACGTCGCGGGCATGATCAGGAAGTTCTGGAAGGCAGCCAGTTGGTCGAATTTTTCGGACCACAGGCCCGCGACCACGCCCAGCACGGCCATGATGCCGCAGGACAGCACCGCGAAAACCAGCAGCCACAGCGGGTTGGCCGGCACCAGCGACACGAAGCCCAGCGCTACGAACCAGACGAACAGGCCCACGCACAGGCCGCGCACGATGGCCGCCAGCACGAAGGCGCCGAAGATGTCGCGGTGTGACAGCGGCGGCAGCAGCATGAACACCAGGTTGCCCGTGATGCGGCTTTGAATCAGCGACGACGACGGGTTGGCGAAGGCGTTCTGCAGCATGCTCATCATCATGAGCCCGGGGATCAGGAACGCGGTGTAGGGCACGGTGCCATACACCATCAGGCGCCCTTCCAGCACGTGCGCAAAGACCAGCAGATACAGCAGCGCCGTGATGACGGGCGCGGCGATGGTCTGGAAACCCACCTTCCAGAAGCGCAGCAATTCCTTGCGCAACAGGGTGGGAAAGCCGGAACCCGCATCCAGGCGGGGCTGCACCAGCGGCTGGCTGGCGGTCGCGTTGGACTGCGTCATGACGAGATCTCTTCAGGTTGCAGGGCGGGCGCGGCGGGTTCATCGCCCTGGTGCATGATGCGCACGAAAGCGTCTTCCAGGTCAACGCCGCCCACGCGCGCCATCAGCGCCTGCGTGGTGTCCAGCGCAACGACGCGGCCGCGCTTGAGCATGGCGATGCGGCCGCACAGGGCTTCCGCTTCTTCCAGGTAATGCGTGGTCAGCATGATGGTGTGGCCGGCCTTGTTCAGGCGCGAAATGAATTCCCACAGCGTGCGGCGCAGGTCCACGTCAACGCCCGCGGTGGGTTCGTCCAGCACGATGACCGGCGGGCGGTGCACCAGCGCCTGCGCCACCAGTACGCGGCGCTTCATGCCGCCGGACAGCGCGCGCATGTTGTTGTCGGCCTTGTCGGCCAGGCCCAGGTTGAACAGGATTTCGTCGATCCAGTCGTCGTTGTTGCGCAGGCCGAAGTAGCCGGACTGGATGCGCAGCGTTTCGCGCACGGTGAAGAACGGGTCGTAGACCAGTTCTTGAGGCACAACGCCCAGCGAACGCCGCGCCGACTTGTAGTCGGTGACGACGTCGTAGCCACAGACGCTGGCCCGGCCGGACGTGGCATGCGCCAAGCCGGCAAGAATCGAAATCAGGGTGGTCTTGCCCGCGCCATTAGGCCCCAGCAGGCCGAAGAATTCGCCGTGTTCGATGTTCAGGCTGACGTTGTCCAACGCCTGGAAGCCGGGGGCGGGCTTGCGCCCAAGCAGCTTTTGCCAGCCGCGTTGGCGCGGCGAGTAGATTTTGGAGACGTTTTCAAGACTGACGGCTGACATGACGGCGGGTGGTGCCCGAAAAAGAGCGAATTGATCATTATATAAGCGCACCGTGACGGCAAGCGCCTATGGCCCCGGCAAGCGTGGGGGATGCGCAAGCTATGCGTCCCCGAAATAATCAGCCCGGCGGGCCACTCAGGGCGCGCCGGGCCGGAAGCAGCCGGAACCGTACGGTTACTGGTTGCGCTTGTTCAGCGCCTGGATCAGGCCGTCGATGCCGCTCTGGTTGATCTGCTGCGCAAACTGGTTGCGGTAGTTTTCAATCAGCCAGATGCCTTCGACGTTCATGTCGTAGATCTTCCAGCCTTGCGGCGTCTTTTCCAGGCGGTAGTCCACGCCGGTGGGCTGGCCGTTGGATTGGCTGATCAAGGTGCGCACGACCACGTCGTCGGCCTTGGGATCGCCACGGAACGGCAGCGCCTTGACCGTGGTGTCGGGCGTAACGCGGGTCAGCGCGCCGCTGTAGGTACGCACCAGCGTGCCACGGAAGGCATCGGCCAGCTCGGTCTTTTGTTGCGCGGATGCCTGGCGCCAGAAGCGGCCGGCAGCCAGACGCGTGGTCTTCTGGAAGTTGACGTAGGGCAGGATGTGCTGGTTGACCACTTCGTTGATGCGCGCGGTGTTGCCGGCTTTGACGGCACCGTCGGCCTTCAGCACATCAAGCGCTTCGTTGGCCGTGGCAATGACGAATTGGTCGGGCGGACCACTGGGATCGGGCTTGGCCTGGGCAACGCCGGCCGCGGCAAGACCAAGCAGGCCCGCGAAGGCCAGGCGTTGCAACAGGGGAACAAAAGCAAATCGCATCAAAACTCCTTACTGTACCGATGAACGCAAGGCCACAGCTTACTTGGTTGCGGGGGCAGGCGCCGGGGCGGCCTTGTCCGCGGCAGGGGCATCGTCCTCGTCGTCTTCGTAGTTGGGCAAGGAACTTTCGTCATCCGCTCGGTTGCCCATCACCATGGCGTTGCGGCGTTGCAGATAGGCGTCGCGGATAAAGCTGTACGGGTCCAGCGCCACACGGTCGACCGTGTCGGTGGCGTCCAGCAAGCTGGCGCGGGTGTCGACCAGGCGCAGGCCCCACAGCGAGTTGCGCAGGCGCACGTTGTCGATGGAATCGATGCCCATGTACCCGTAGGTGGTGCCGGCGAAGTCGCCGGCCAGACCGACGCCGTCGCGCACGGTGGACGAACCGAAGATGGGCAGCACCAGGTACGGGCCCTGGCTAAAGCCCCACACGCCCAGCGTGGTGCCGAAGTCGTTCGGGATCTTGCGGGCGCCATTGGCCGAGGCCACGTCAAAGCAGCCGCCCACGCCCATGGTGGTGTTGAACAGGAAGCGGCCCAGCGTGTTCACGAAGTCGTGGCCACGGCCCTGCAGGAAGCTGTTCGTGCCCGACCAGAGGTCGGTCATGTTGCTGAAGATGTTGTGCACGCAACTGCGCACGGGCTGCGGCGTGACGAAGGTATAGGCCTGGGCCACCGGCTTGAATACCGCACGGTCGACCGTGTCATTGAACTTGTAAACGCCCCGGTTGAAGCCTTCCCATGGGTCGCGCGGGTCCGGGTTCTGCGGCGCGGCGCAGCCGGCCATCAGGACACCCGCCGCCGCGATGGTGGCAATTCGGGAGAGTGCGTTCTTGTTCATGATCAGGAGATCCCTATCAACGATTCTTATGTTATGGCGATGTCGAGGCGTGGCGCCGTTACAGCGTTTATCGCATCGTCTTTAATTCGGCGCTTTCGCGGCGGGCTAAGGCGATGTGGTGCCTTCTTTTTCGGCGGACCCATACAGGAACTTGCTGATCAGCTGCTCCAGCACGACCGCGCTCTGTGTATAGCGGATTTTTCCACCGTCGGTAAAGTTCTCTTCCTCGCTGCCCGCCGTCAGGCCCAGGTACTGCTCGCCCAGCAAGCCGGATGTGAGGATCGAGGCCGAGGAGTCTTTCGGAAACTGATAAGCCTTTTCCAGGTTCACCGACACGACCGCCTGGAAGGTCTTGTCGTCGAAGGTGATGCTGGACACACGGCCCACCACAACACCGGCGCTTTTCACGGCCGCGCGCGGCTTGAGGCCGCCTACGTTATCGAAATTGGCGGAAAGCGTATAGGTGGGGGCGAAGGAAAAGGTGCTGAGGTTGCCGGCCCGCAACGCCAGGAACACCAGCGCGACCGCGCCCAGCAATACAAACAGGCCTACCCAGAAGTCGGTTTTTTCGCGTGACATGATCAATCCGTTTCAATTTCCAAACATCAAGGCGGTGAGCAGGAAGTCCAGCCCAAGTACCGCCAGGGAACCCACGACCACGGTGCGCGTGGTGGCGCGCGCCACGCCTTCCGGGGTGGGCTTGGCCTGCCAGCCTTCATGAAGCGCGACCAGCGTGACCGTAATGCCGAACACCACGCTCTTGATGACGCCGTTGGCCACGTCGTTCCAGACGTCAACACCGCTTTGCATCTGCGACCAGAACGCGCCCGCATCCACGCCGATCATCAAGACGCCGACGACCCAGCCGCCCAGGATGCCCACCATGGAAAACACCGCCGCCAGGATGGGCATGGCGATGATGCCGCCCCACAGGCGCGGCACCAGCACACGGCGGATAGGGTCGACAGCCATGACTTCCATGGCGGCCAGTTGTTCGCCCGCCTTCATCAGGCCGATCTCGGCGGTGAGCGACGTGCCTGCCCGCCCGGCGAACAGCAGCGCCGTGACGACAGGCCCCAATTCGCGCACCAGCGACAACGCCACCAGCAGGCCCAGCGCTTCTTCGGAGCCGTAGCGGTTCAGCGTGTAATAGCCTTGCAGCCCCAGCACGAAGCCCACGAACATGCCCGACACGGCGATGATCAGCAGCGAATAGTTGCCGATGAAATGGACCTGCTGCGACACCAGGCGCGGGCGCGAAAACACGATGCCGCTGCGTGCCAGCATGCCGCCGAAAAAGCGGGTGAAAAAGCCAATGCCGGAGACTTGCTTGCGCACCCAGCCGCCCATCGCGCTAACCGCGTTGTTGGAACCGCTCATGCTTTGCGCCCTTTCTGTTCGGACAGCCACTTTTGGAAAGCGGGCGTTTCGGGGTACTGGAACGCGACCGGGCCGTCGGGTTCGCCTTTCAGGAATTGCTGGACATAGGGGTCTTGCGACGCCGACAGCGTTTCCGGCGTGCCGGCCGCGGCCAGCTTGCCCTGGCCGACCAGATACACGTGGTCGGCGATGGAAAAGGATTCTTGAACGTCGTGGGTGATCAGCACCGAGGCGCAGCCCAGGCGGTCGGCCAGGTGGCGGATCAGGCGGGCGGTGATGCCCAGCGAGATCGGGTCCAGCCCGGCAAAGGGCTCGTCGTACAGGATGAGTTCGGGTTCCAGCACCACGGCGCGCGCCAAGGCCACGCGCCGCGCCATGCCGCCGGAGATTTCGGCAACCTTCAGGTGCGCGGCGGCGCGCAGGCCCACGGCGTCAAGTTTGTCCAGTACCCGTTCGGTAACGTCGGCTTCGGACAGGCGGGTGTGTTCACGTAGCGGAAAAGCCACGTTTTCAAATACGTTCAGGTCGGTAAACAGCGCACCCTGCTGGAACAGCACGCCCATGCGCTTGCGCAGGGCCTGCAATTCGTCGGGGTTGGCGCGGCTGATGTCCTGGCCGAACGCCTGCACCTGGCCCTGGCGGGCGATGAGCTGGCCGGTGGCCGCGCGCAACAGCGTGGTCTTGCCCGAGCCCGAGCCGCCCATGATGGCGACCACTTCGCCCGCGCGCACGTCCATGGAAATGTCGCGCAAGACGGTGAAATCACCGTAGCCTAGCGCCACACCGTCCAGGCGCAGGGCGAATTCCGGGGTGCTGCTTGTTTGAGCGGGCATGGGCAACGAAAGGGTGTTTCGGTGGCGGAGCTTGCCCTGTCGGCTTGTCGATACGCAGGGCGGAAACCGAGGCTGCGGGGGCGAGACAAGCGGTGGCGGGAAGCGCCCGGTTACTCAGGTGCGGGAGCCAAGAAAGGCGATGGCTGCCAGCGGCGAGGCGCCATTGTAGCTCGACGCTTTGTAATCACAACGTAAGGGTGCGCCCATGGAACAGTGTTTTCGGCGTGAGGGACAATCCGGCCCGAATGCCACACTGGCGTCTGCGGCCAGAGCGGCGGGCCGGGGGCGCTGCCCTGGCTAGCGTGGGAGTCGCGTCGCGGTTAGCGGGAATTCGTGTCGCGTCAGTGGCGCGCTTGCGCGGCGGCCAGTTCCTGCGCCAGGCGGCGGACGAGGTCAGCCGTGGATTCGCGCCGGGCCAGCGGCGCGGCCTGCCCCGCCCACAGGGACAGAACATTGACGTTGCCCGCCTTGCCGCCTTCGGTGCGCATCGGGCGGGTCAGGGCGTTCTGCAGGGGATACGGCAGGATGTCGGCCGCGATGGCGTCCGCGTCCTGCATGAAGGCGTTGGCGATGCCGCGCGCGGGGCGGCCCGAAAACGCCCGCGTCAGGCGCGATTGCTCCGAGCGCGATGCCGGCAGCACGGCCTTGTAGGCGTCGCTGATACCGGATTCGTCTGTCGTCAGAAAGGCCGTCCCCATTTGCGCGGCCTGCGCACCCAGCGCCAGCGAGGCAGCGATGCCACGGCCATCCATGATGCCGCCGGACGCAATCACCGGCACCGACACCGCGTCCGCCATCTGCGGCACCAGCGCCATGGTGCCGATCAGCGACTGCTCGAAGCCGTCCAGGAACGTGCCGCGATGCCCGCCCGCTTCCGCGCCTTGGGCCACCACGGCGTCCACCCCGTCTTGCTCCAGCGTGACCGCTTCGCGCACCGTGGTGGCGGTGCCCACCGTCAGGATGCCCAGTTCGCGGCATCGCGCCAGGACATCGGGGGCGATGCGGCCGAACGTGAAGCTGAAGACGGCGGGGCGCAGCCGCAGGATGGCGTCGATCTGGCCGGGCAGCGGATCCGCCTGCGGGCCTGGCATGGTCGGGGCCGGCAGGCCCAATTGCGCGTGGTAGCGGGCCATCAAGGCCAGCATCCGGTTGGCATCGCCCAGCATGGGCTGGTCCGGCACGCTGGCGAACAGGTTGATCGCGAACGGCCGGTCCGTTCGGGCGCGGATGCCGTCCACTGCGGCTTCAATCTGCGCCGGGCTCATGTAAGCCGCCCCGAGCGATCCCAGAACCCCCGCCTTGGATGCCTCCGACACCAGCTCCACCGTGGTGGCGCCGCCGGCCATGGGCGCCTGGATGATGGGATGGTCCAGCTTCAGCAGATCAAGCAGACGGGGGGACATGGGAAGACTCCTTTAGGTTATTGAAGCTGGATGTTTCCAGCCTTGATGACGTGGGCCCACTTCTCGGTTTCGCTCTTGATGAAGGCCGCGAATTCCTCGGGCGTGCCGCCGCCGGCCTGGCTGCCGGTGTCGGCAATGGCCTTTTGCACATCCGGCTCTTTCAGGATGCGATTGAACTCGGCGTTCAACTTGGCGATGATCGGCGCGGGCGTGCCGGCGGGGGCGACGATGCCTTGCCAGTTATAGGACTCGAAACCCGTCAAACCCGATTCGGCCATGGTCGGCACATTGGGCAGCACGGCCAGGCGCTTGGCGGACGTGACGGCAATGGGGTGGATCTTGGAACCCTGGATGGCCGGCAGCGCGGAATAGCCCATTTCGAACATCATCGAGATATGGCCGCCCATCAGGTCAGTGGCGGCCAGGCTGCCGCCCTTGTAAGGCACGTGCACGATGTCGATCTTGGCTTGTTCCCGGAACATTTCGCCCGACAGGTGATGCGCGCCGCCCACGCCGGACGAGCCGAACGACAGCTTGCCGGGTTGCTTCTTGGCCAGCGCGATCAGGTCGTCCAGCGTCTTGACCGGCAGCTCGTTGTTCACGCTCAGCACCAGCGGGCTGGTTTCGATCAGGATGATCGGCGCCAGATCCTTTTGCGGGTTGTAGGGCATGTCCTTCATCAGCGTCGGGTTGACCGCCATCGGCGCCAGGTTGCCGGTGCCGATGGTGTAGCCGTCCGGCGCGGCCTTGGCGATCAGGCTGGTGCCGACCACGCCGCCCGCGCCCGCCTTGTTTTCAACCACGATAGGCTGCCCCAGCGATTCGCCCAGCTTGCGTGCCAGGAGGCGCACGCGCGTGTCGGCAAAGCCGCCGGGAGCGTAGGGCACGATCATCGTGATGGGCTTGGCGGGCCACTCGCCGGTTTGGGCGTGGGCGGCGCCGCTGAAGGCGGCAGCGGCCGACAGGGCGGCAATCAGGGGGCGCAATGCTTTCATGCTGGGTGACTCCTCGTTCTCTTCTCTAATGTGTACAGCCCTTGGGGCCGATCGCATTATGCCCAGCGCCTTCGCCTTCTGTGGGGATTTTTCCCAAACGCCATGCCGACAGCGCCAGCAGCGCCGCGCCGCCGCCCAGCACCTGCGGCAAACCCGCGCCCCAGTGGCCGGCCCATGACGCCAACAAGGGTCCCAGGATCTGGCCGGCCGCGAAGGCGGCGGTCATGACGGCGGCGGCACGCGCAGCGGCCGCGCCCGCCGTGCGCCGCGCCGTCAGCATGCCGGCCTGGGTGATCACCATGAAGGTGCCGCCTACCAGCAGCGCGGCCACGATCACGGCGGCGATGTGCTGCCATAGCGCCGCGGTCAGCATGCCCGCGGCCATTAGCGCCTGGGCGGCTTGCCATACGCGCTTTTCGTCGCGACCGCGCGCCAGGCGGGGCACCAGCAGGCAAGACACCGCCGCGGCCAGGCCAAACAGCGGCCAGGCCCAGCCGAAGATGGCGGGGTTGGGGATAAGCTGCTTGGCCATCGCGGGCAGGAACGTCGCGGGAATGATGTAACCCACGCCGAACACGCCGTAGTGCAGCGCCAGCCAGGGGGTGGTGCGGGGCAGGCGGGCGGGTGGTGCGACGGTCGGTGTGTTTGGAGCGATTGCAACGTTTGCAGCGCTCGGCGCAAATGCAGCGTTTGGGGCGATTGCGGCGTTCGCAGCGCTTGGGGTGTTCGCAGCGTATGCGGCGCTCGGGGCAATTGCAGCGTTTGCTGCGTTTGGCGCGGTCGGTGCGGTTGGCCGATTCAGGCCCGGCCAAGCCATGGCGGACAGCGCCAGTGTCAGCGCGCCCAGCATCAGCCAATTGCCGTCGGCCCCCACCTGCCCGGCCATCAGCACCAGGCAGGCCAGCCCCGTCAGCGCGATACCTGCGCCTACCCCGGCGTAGGTCAGCGCCGCCGTGGCGGCTTCGCGCGGGTCTCCCGTGGGCACGGCGCGGCTGGAGGCCACGCAGATGAAGGCGCTGGCGCTGGCGTAGCCGGCGGCCAGCCGCAGCCCGCACCAAACCGCCACATCATGCGTAAGCGGCATCGCCAAGGTCAAAAGCGCCACGGCCAGCAGGCTGATGGCAAGCTGGGCGCGGACGTGGCGCACCGGCCAGGCCACGGCGGCCAGCGCACCCAACAGGTAGCCGGCATAGTTGGCCGATGCAATCCAGCTTCCCTGGGCCAGCGACAGCCCGCCTTCCTGCGCCATCAGCGGCCACACCGGCGTGAAGGCAAAACGGCCGATGCCCATGGCGGCGGCCAGCGCCAGCGCGGCTGGCCACGCCAGGCTGAGCGCGCTGCGGGAATCGAAAGTGGAAGGGTAAGCAGGCGTTGACATGCGTCCACTCTACGGCTGTACTTATATCTTTAATAGTGAATTATTAAGAACATAGGTTCTTGAAATGAGAAACTTGGATCTCGACGCCTTGCAGATTTTCAAAGCGGTGGCCGACCAGGGCGGCGTGGCGCGGGCCGCCGCGCACCTGAACCGGGTGCAGTCGAATGTGTCGACGCGCTTGAAGCAGTTGGAGGCCTCGCTGAACGCCCCGCTTTTCAGGCGCCAGAATCGCCGGCTGGTGTTGTCGGACCAGGGGCGCGTGCTGCTGTCCTACGCTGACCGCCTGCTGCGCCTGTCAGACGAAGCACAGGCCGCCGTGCGCAATGGCGCGCCACAAGGCGTGCTGCGCATCGGCACCATGGAAAGCACGGCGGCCGCGCGCTTGCCGCCCATTCTGGCGGCCTATCACGCGGCGTGGCCGCAAGTGGGCATTGAACTGGTCACCGGCACGTCGGGCGCGTTGGCGGCCAAGGTGCGCAACTACGAGATCGAAGCCGCCTTCGTGGCCCAACCGTTTCCCGACGAGGGCCTGGCGGCCATGGATGCCTTCGATGAAGACCTGGCGTTGATTTCACCGCTAGCCTGGGGCGACATCGACGGCGCGCGCGACGTGGGCGGCCGCACGGTGATCGCGTTTGCCGCGGGGTGTTCGTATCGGCGCATCCTGGAATCCTGGCTGAACCACGAAGGCGTGGCGCCGGGGCGAGTGATGGAGTTTGCGTCGTATCACGCCATCGTGGCGTGCGTGGCAGCGGGCTCTGGCGTGGCCATCGTGCCGCGTTCGGTGTTGGCGGTGCTGGGGGCGGAGCATGCCGTCCGCGTCAGTGCGCTGCGCGGCCCGTACGGGCAGGCGCGCACGCAGTTGGTCTGGCGCGCGGATGACGACACGCCCGCATTGCAGGCCTTGCGTCAGCAGTTGCAGTCTGAAGGCGATTGATCTGCATGCGGGTTGCGCGGCATGTTGCGCAACCCATCCCGCCAAGGTTCAGAAGCGGTAGCCCACGCCCAGCGTCGCCACCCACGGGTCGATGCGCGCGGTGCCGATGTGCTGGCCGTCCAGCTTCACCTTCGACTTGATGTCGATGTAGCGGATGTCCGCGTTCATGAACCAGCGTTCGTTGATCTTGAAGTCCGCGCCCAGTTGCGCGGCCACGCCCCAGGAATCTCCCAACTTCAAGTCCGATCCCTTCAGCGCGCCTTCAGCCTGGGTGTCGAAGAAGTGCGTGTAGTTGATGCCGACGCCGATGTAAGGCTGGATCATGCTGTCCGGCAAGATGTGCCATTGCAGGCTCAGCGTGGGGGGCAATTGCTTGCTGGACCCAATCTTGCCCAGGCCGCTGCCGCTGACGTCATGCTGGAACGGCCAGGCGCCCAACAGTTCGATGCCAATGTTGCGCGTCACCATGTAGCCCAGCGTGAAGCTGGGGCGCACGTTGTTGTTGACGTCCAGCTTGACGCTGCCATCCAGTACGGTGCCGTTATTGGAAGAGGGACGAACCTGCGTGACGCCCACCCGGAACAGCACGTCGCCTGCTTCATGCGCGTGGGCCGGGGTGGCAAACCCGCCGGCGGCGATCAGTCCAGCGATGGCGGCGGCACGGATACGCCCATTCAACGAAAACATTTTTGTTCTCCGATCTTTCCATGAGGGTGAGGCCACAGGTTCTCAGACGTGGCGCCCGGCCCGCTTGACGTGTATCAAGCCGTTAAAAGATGCGGATCGCGCCGTGGCGGTATGGCAACAGGAGCGTCGCGACGCGCCGTAGGATGGGTGTAGCGCGAGAGATTTCAAAAAAAGAACGCCAACGCCAATCGCGCGAAACCCATCAAGCAACGCCGGGTTCTTCTGAAAGAGCAGCCACATTGCGAGCGTTGCATGATGGGTTGCGCGCGTTGGAGGGCAGCGTTCTTCTATCGTTTCACCCGCGCTTCACCCATCCTACGCCCAGCCTGCAACGCCATCAGATGGCTGCGTCGCCACGCGGCAACAGCCGCTTCGCGAACACACCGTAGGATGGGTGCAGCGCGCACGATTCAAAAAAAGAACGCCACCGCCGATCGCGCGAAACCCATCAAGCAACGCCGTCAGGTGGCCGCCCAAATAGCATTCGCCGCCTTGGCGCTACGGCGCGAAGGCGGCGAATGGGTGTTGCAGAGCCTGAGGATCAGCGCGGCAGTTCGCTGCTGCCCATCAGGAATTCATCCACCGAGCGCGCGCATTGGCGGCCTTCGCGGATGGCCCAGACCACCAGCGATTGGCCACGGCGCATGTCGCCCGCCGCGAAGACTTTTTCCACGTTGGTGCGGTAGTCATCGGTGTTGGCGCGCACGTTGCCGCGCCCGTCGCGATCCACGCCGAAAGATTCCAGCACGGTCTGCACCGGCGACACAAAGCCCATGGCCAGCAGCACCAGGTCAGCCTTGATCTCGAACTCCGAGCCCTCGACTTCGCGCATCTTCATCTGGCCGGTGGCGTCGTCTTTGAACCACTCGACGCGTGCCCCGACCAGCTTTTCGACCTTGCCGTTGCTGCCCTTGAGCAGCTTGGTGGTCACGGACCAGTCGCGCTCGCAGCCTTCTTCGTGCGACGACGATGTGCGCATCTTCAGCGGCCAGTACGGCCACGTCATGGTCTTGTTTTCGGATTCGGGCGGTTGCGGCATCAGCTCGAATTGCGTGACCGAGGCCGCGCCATGGCGGTTGCTGGTGCCCACGCAATCCGAACCCGTATCACCACCGCCGATCACGACCACGTGCTTGCCCTTGGCCAGCGTCTGGTTGCTCAAGCGGTCACCCGCCACGGCCTTGTTCTGCTGGCGCAGGAAGTCCATGGCGAAATACACGCCCGACAATTCACGGCCCGGAACCGGCAGGTCGCGCGGCGTTTCCGAACCGCCCGTCATGACGATCGCGTCGAATTCCGCCTTCAGCGATTCCGGCGTGCGCACCGTCAAGCCATCGGCCACGGGGTCTTTCGGGTTGCCGATGTAAGTAGACGGCGCGAACTCCACGCCTTCCGCTTCCATCTGCGAAATGCGGCGGTCGATCTGGTGCTTTTCCAGCTTGAAGTCGGGGATGCCGTAGCGCAGCAGGCCGCCGATGCGGTCGCTCTTTTCGAACAGCGTCACCGAGTGGCCGGCGCGCGCCAGTTGCTGCGCGCACGCCATGCCGGCGGGGCCGGAGCCCACCACGGCGACCTTCTTGCCCGTCTTGCGGGCCGGCACTTGCGGCGCCACCCAGCCTTCTTCCCAGCCCTTGTCGATGATCGCGTGTTCGATGGACTTGATGCCCACGGCGTCGCTGTTGATGTTCAAGGTACAGGCGGCTTCACACGGGGCCGGGCAGATGCGGCCGGTGAACTCGGGGAAGTTGTTGGTGGAGTGCAGCACGTCCAGCGCGCGGCGCCAGTCCTGCTTGTACACCAGGTCGTTCCAGTCCGGGATGATGTTGTTGACCGGGCAGCCGTTGTTGCAGAACGGGATGCCGCAGTCCATGCAGCGCGCGGCTTGCTGCTTGGCCTGGTCATCGGTCAGGTGCAGCACGAATTCGCGCCAGTTCTTCAGCCGCTTCTGCGGGGCCTCGGAGGCCTCCTGCAGACGCTGAAATTCCATAAAGCCAGTAATCTTTCCCATGGTATTCCTCACGCAGCCAATTGTTGCTGATTGGCCGCACGCCACATTTCACCCAATGCGCGACGGTAGTCCGTCGGCATGACCTTTACGAATTTGCCGCGCGAGGCTTCCCAGTCGCCCAGGATTTCGCGGGCGCGGTAGCTGCCGGTGTAGCGGAAGTGGTCTTCCACCAGGCGGCGCAAGATGGTTTCATCCGTCTCGCGTTCGCCACCGCGCTGCGCGCTGTGCCAGATGTCGATGTTGTTCAGCGCTTGCTGTTCCGCATGCGGCGCCACGCTTTCCAGTTCCACCATGGACAGGTTCACGCGGTGCTTGAGCGTGCGTTCCGGGTCCCACACATAGGCCACGCCGCCCGACATGCCGGCCGCGAAGTTACGGCCCGTGGCGCCCAGCACCACGACCGTGCCGCCCGTCATGTATTCGCAGCCGTGGTCGCCCGTGCCTTCCACAACCGTGGCCGCGCCCGAGTTACGCACCGCGAAACGTTCGCCGGCCACGCCGTTGAAGAACGCTTCGCCCGCCAACGCGCCGTACAGCACGGTGTTGCCGGCAATGATGTGGTCGGGGCCGAAGCCGCGGAAGTCGTTGGGCGAGCGCACGATGATGCGGCCGCCCGACAAGCCCTTGCCGACGTAGTCGTTGCCTTCGCCCACCAGGTCCATCGTGATGCCGTGCGCCAGGAACGCGCCGAAGCTTTGGCCGGCGGTGCCGTTGCACTGGATGTGGATGGTGTCGTCGGGCAGGCCGTCGTGGCCGTAGCGCGAGGCCACGGCGCCCGACAGCATGGCGCCGATGGTGCGGTTGCGGTTGCGCACCGGCACGATGAACGACACCTTCTCGCCACGCTCAAGCGCGGGGCGGCTGCGTTCGATCAACTGGTGGTCCAGCGCGTTGGCCAGGCCGTGGTCCTGCTCTTCGGTCTGGCGCACGTCGGCATCCGACTGCGTTTGATGGAACACGCGGGCGAAGTCCAGGCCTTGCGCCTTCCAGTGTTCCACGCCCGAACGCATGTCCAGCAGATCGGCGCGGCCGATCAGGTCGTCGAACTTGCGAATGCCCAGCTGCGCCATGATTTCGCGCACTTCTTCGGCGATGAAGAAGAAGAAGTTCACGACGTGTTCCGGCTTGCCCTGGAATTTCTTGCGCAGGACGGGGTCTTGCGTGGCCACGCCCACCGGGCAGGTATTCAGGTGGCACTTGCGCATCATGATGCAGCCTTCCACCACCAGCGGCGCCGTCGCGAAACCGAATTCATCGGCGCCCAGCAGCGCGCCGATGACGACGTCGCGGCCGGTCTTCATCTGGCCGTCGGCCTGCACGCGGATGCGGCTGCGCAGGCGGTTCAGCACCAAGGTCTGCTGCGTTTCGGCCAGGCCCAGTTCCCAGGGCGTGCCCACGTGCTTGATGGACGACACCGGGGACGCGCCCGTGCCGCCGTCATGGCCGGCGATCACAACGTGATCGGCCTTGGCCTTGGCGACACCAGCGGCCACCGTGCCCACGCCCACTTCGGACACCAGCTTGACCGACACCGAGGCCTTGGAATTCACGTTCTTCAGGTCGTGGATCAGTTGGGCCAGGTCTTCAATGGAATAGATGTCGTGGTGCGGCGGGGGCGAAATCAGGCCCACGCCCGGCACGGAATAGCGCAGCTTGGCGATGTATTCCGACACCTTGTGGCCGGGCAACTGGCCGCCTTCGCCGGGCTTGGCGCCCTGGGCCATCTTGATCTGGATCTGGTCGGCGGACGACAGGTATTCGGCGGTCACACCGAAACGGCCCGAGGCCACCTGCTTGATCTTCGAACGCAGCGAGTCGCCCTTCTTCAGCGCAACGTCGGCTTCGATACGGTCCGAACCGAGCAGCGAGGCCAGCGTGTCGCCGTCCTTGATGGTGCTCTTGCCTTCGCGCATTTCGGCGCGGTAGCGCAGTTCGTCTTCGCCGCCTTCACCGGTGTTGGACTTGCCGCCGATGCGGTTCATGGCCACGGCCAGCACCGAATGCGCTTCGGTCGAGATCGAACCCAGCGACATGGCGCCGGTGGCAAAGCGCTTGACGATGTCCTTGGCAGGTTCCACATCATCCAGCGGAATGGCGCGCGTCGGGTCGAAGCGGAACTCGAACAGGCCGCGCAGAGTCATGTGACGACGGCTTTGGTCGTTGATGATCTGCGCGTATTCCTTGTACGTGCGGTAGTTGTTGGCGCGCGAGGCGTGCTGCAGCTTGGCGATGGAATCCGGCGTCCACATGTGCTCTTCGCCGCGCACGCGGTAGGCGTATTCGCCGCCCGCGTCCAGATCGTTGGCCAGCACCGGGTCGGTGCTGAAAGCAGCGCGATGCTGGCGCAGCGCTTCTTCGGCCACCTGGAAAATACCGATGCCTTCGATGTTGGAGGACGTGCCGGTGAAGTACTTGTCCACCAGCTTGCTTTGCAGGCCCACGGCTTCGAAGATCTGCGCGCCGGTGTACGACATATAGGTCGAAATGCCCATCTTGGACATGACCTTGTTCAAGCCCTTGCCGATGGCCTTGATGAAGTTCTTGACCGCCTTTTCGGGGTCATTCATCTTGCCCAGCGATTCCAGCGCCAGGTACGGGTGGATGGCTTCGGCGCCATAACCGCCCAGCAGCGCGAAGTGGTGCACTTCACGCGCGGAACCGGTTTCCACGACCAGGCCGGTGTTGGTGCGCAGGCCGGCGCGGATCAGGTGCTGGTGCACGGCGGACGTTGCCAGCAGCGCGGGGATGGCCACGCGCTCGCTGTCGACCAGGCGGTCAGACACGATCAGGATGTTGTAGCCGCTTTGCACGGCATCGACGGCGCGCGCGCACAGCGCGGCCACGCGGGCCTCAATGCCCTCGGAGCCCCAGGCGGCGGGGTACGTGATGTCGAGTTCGAAGCTGCGGAATTTCTTGCCCGTGACCTGTTCGATGTCACGGATCTGCGCCATGGCGGCGAAGTCCAGCACCGGCTGGGACACTTCCAGACGCAGCGGCGGGTTGACGTTGTTGATGTCCAGCAGGTTGGGCTTGGGGCCGATGAACGACACCAAGGACATCACCAACTGTTCGCGGATGGGGTCGATGGGCGGGTTCGTGACCTGCGCGAACAACTGGCGGAAATAGTTGTAGAACGGCTTGGCGCGGTCGGACAGCACGGCCAGCGGGGCGTCATTGCCCATCGAGCCGATCACTTCCTCACCGGTGGACGCCATGGGTTCCAGGATGAACTTGTAGTCTTCCTGGGTCCAGCCGAAGGCTTGCTGGCGGTCCAGCAGCGACACGGCCGACTGCGTGGCAACGGCGGTCTGGCGCGGCGCGGGCAGCGATTCCAGCTTGATCTGCAGGCGCTCGATCCATTGGCGGTACGGGCGGCTATTGGCCAGTTGCAGCTTGATTTCGGCGTCGTCGATGATGCGGCCTTGTTCCAGGTCGATCAGGAACATCTTGCCCGGCTGCAGGCGCCACTTCTTGACGATGCGATTTTCCGGAATCGACAGCGTGCCGGCTTCGGACGCCAGGATGACCATGTCGTCATCGGTGACCAGATAGCGGGCGGGGCGCAGGCCGTTGCGGTCCAGCGTGGCGCCGATCTGGCGGCCATCGGTGAACGCGACGGCGGCGGGGCCGTCCCACGGCTCCATCATGGCGGCGTGGTATTCGTAGAACGCGCGGCGCGACTCGTCCATCTGCGTGTGCTGTTCCCAGGCTTCCGGGATCATCATCATCATGGCGTGGGCCAGGGAATAGCCCGAATTCACCAGCAGTTCCAGGCAGTTGTCGAACGTGGCGGTGTCCGACTGGCCTTCATAGACGATGGGGTACAGCTTCTTCAGGTCGTCGCCCAGCACGGCCGATTGCATCATGCCTTCGCGGGCGCGCAGCCAGTTGAAGTTGCCCTTGACCGTGTTGATTTCGCCGTTGTGGGCAATCATGCGGTACGGGTGGGCCAGCGGCCAGGCGGGGAACGTGTTGGTCGAGAAACGTTGGTGTACCAGCGCCAGGGCGGACACCGTGCGGGGGTCGGCCAGATCGCGGTAGTAGCGGCCAACCTGGTCGGCCAGCAGCAGGCCCTTGTAGACCACGGTGCGAACCGATGCCGACGGCACGAAGTATTCCTTGCCGTGGGCCAGATGCATGGCCTGGATGGCGTGGCTGGCGGTCTTGCGAATGACGTACAGCTTGCGTTCCAGCGCGTCCGGCACCATCACGTCGGCGCCACGGCCGATGAACAATTGGCGGATGACGGGCTCGCAATCGCGCACCGTGGGCGACATGGGCATGTCGACATCCACCGGCACATTGCGCCAGCCCAGCACGACCTGGCCTTCGGCACGCACCGAGCGTTCAAGCTCTTGCTCGCAAGCCAGGCGCGAGGCGGTTTCCTTGGGCAGGAACACCATGGCCACGCCGTATTCGCCCGGAGGCGGCAGGATGATGCCTTGCTGGCCGAGTTCGTCGCGATAGAGCGTGTCGGGGATCTGGATCAGGATGCCGGCGCCGTCGCCCATCAGCTTGTCCGCGCCAACCGCGCCGCGGTGGTCCAGGTTTTCAAGGATCTTCAGGCCTTGCTGGATGATCGCGTGGCTTTTCTTGCCCTTGATGTGCGCAACGAATCCAACGCCGCAGGCGTCATGCTCGTTCTTGGGGTGGTACAGACCCTGGGCCGCGGGCAGACCGATGCGGGACGCATCGATAGGGGTGGCCTTGGGCGTGGGACAGGATTCGATCGGGGTAATTTGGGGCATGGCGCGCTCCGCAGTGAGCCTGCGTCGTAATGTTGCAGTGCAGGAGACGGACAATACCCCCACCGAGGGTAGGGTGCAATAAAAACAAACAGGGTATGACCCTATTTATATTGATGATCCATCATAGGGCATTAATATGGGGACATATTAAGGTCCGCGCCATTCCTGGGGCGATGCGCAGGGGTGAGCGCGAGGCGATCCGAGTCTGCACCAAAATCGATCTTTTTCGAATAATGCGTCCCCATTTTTTGGCGCGCATGTGCGCCATCGCCTGTGGCGAAAAATGCACAGCCGGGGGCAGTCCAGGTCCACAAAGGGCGTCAAATAAAAACCCGCCAGGCAGGCGGGTTTGGAAATTCAAGAAGTTGCCGGAGGGTTGTTGCTGGGCGGCGGGGTCGCGGGCGAATCCGATTCCGTTGCAGCGGCGGGTTTCTTGCGCGGCCGACCGCGCTGGCCCGGTGCCACGCGCCGGCTGGCGGTATGCGCCAGGCTGGCAATGAAGCTGGGCCCGCCCAATGCCCACTGGCCGGATACAGCTTGATCAATGCGCTGGGACTCTTCCCGCGACAAGCCGTCTTGCAAGCGTTTGCGGTAGTTGGCTTGACGGTCGAAAGGCGTGTTGCCGCAAGCCCAGTAGTCCGCGTGGTCGGACTGCCATTGCGCGGGCGCGGCCGTGGTGTTGCCGGTGTGGCTGGCCGCCGAGGACCATGGCCATGAATCAGGATCTTGCGAGGCGCCGCTGCGCACGGGATACGTTTCCAGCCAGACCAGCGCCGGCAGCACCCAGGCGCCCGGTTCCAGCAAGGCGGACCGGTAACGCCCCGCGAAGACCCGGCCACCGCGCAGGCGAGCGGCCAGGTTGCGGCCCAGCGTCTGCATCAACCGAGGCAAACCTTCTTCGTCGGCGGGAGTGGCCAACAGCAGGATGCGGTCGTTGGCCAACAGCCAGCCGTGGACAGACACTCGATGGCGTTGAGCGGATTCGCCCAGCCAGGTGGCCAATTGGTTCAGGATGTCGGCGGGCGCGGGTTGAGACGGCGCGGCCAGCGGCGAAATGAAGTTGGCCTGCACCAGTTGGGGCAGCCCAGGGGCGTACAGACGGGGCAGACGGGCCATAGTGTCAGGGCTTGCGTATCTGGAAGAACGGGTTGTCTTCGCTCACGGTATATAAATAGTGCCACGATGGGCGCTGGTCAAGTACCGCGATCACAATATGGGCACGGAATCGCTTTTTTTTGTCGTCCGGCCGGTATGCAGCGCAGGTTAACATTCGGCGACGGAACGTCGTACCGTGGATATACCCTAACCCGTCTTCGCTTTTTCATCCCCCCGACCGGAGAACGTCCATGCCCGTGGCCCTGGAGCTCATTTCCCAGCATCGCTGCTTTGGCGGTACGCAGCGCTACTACCGCCATGAGTCCGCCCAGATCGGCCTGCCCATGCGCTTTTCGGTCTTCGTGCCGCCCCAAGCCGAGCAAGGCCCCGTGCCCGTGCTGTTCTTTCTGGCAGGCCTGACCTGCACGGAAGAGACGTTCATGATCAAGGCCGGGGCACAGCGCCTGGCGGCGGAATTGGGCGTGATGCTTGTTGCGCCAGACACCAGTCCGCGCGGCGCCAACGTGCCTGGCGAAGACGAAAGCTGGGATCTGGGCACTGGCGCGGGCTTCTATGTGGATGCCGTCACGCCAGCGTGGCGCGACCACTACCGCATGTACAGCTACGTGACCGAAGAACTGCACGCCATCGTCACGGGCGGCACATTGCCGGGCGATGCGTCGCGCACCGGTATTTTCGGCCACTCCATGGGCGGCCACGGCGCGCTGGTATTGGCGCTGCGCAACCCGGGCAAATTCCGTTCGGTGTCGGCCTTTGCGCCGATCGCCGCGCCCAGCCAGTGCCCCTGGGGCAAGAAGGCATTCGGCGCCTACCTGGGCGACAACCCCGCCGACTGGGCCGCGTACGACGCTGCTTCGCTGATGCAGGGGATGAAACAGCCCTTTCCGGGCGGCATCCTGATCGACCAGGGAGAATCCGACCAGTTCCTGGCCGAGCAGTTGTATCCCGAGGTGTTCGAATCCGCCTGCGCCGCCGCCGGCCAGCCACTCACCCTGCGCCGCCAGCCCGGCTATGACCATGGCTATTACTTCATCTCGACCTTCATCGAAGATCACATCCGGTTTCACGTCGAGCGGCTTGGAAAACCGGCAGGGTGAAAGCCCGCTTCTATACTGGGTAGCCTGCCGCGGCAGGCTCGCGGCGCTCTGGGCGCATCGGGCTATCAGCCGTGGTGCGCTATATAGGAACGCCTGACTTGATCAACGGTATTGCTCCCTTCGTCTGGATTCTTCTGGGCGCCCTCGTCGTCCTGCTGCCCGGCCTTGTCATGCTGCTGAGCCGCGGCGGCCCGCGTGACGAGCGCGGCCGCAAGATGTTCCAGTTTCGTCCGGTACGCCGCCTGTTCGGCCTGATGCTGGTCTTGCTGGGATGTGTTTCCGGGCTGCTGGCCTTGTCGCTGGTGCAGTTTTACAAGCTGACTACGGACGAATCCGTGGCCCGGGTCGAAATTCGCCAACAGGCCGAAGGGCAGTTTCAGCTGACCGCCACCGGGCCGGGCACGGAGCCCAAGCAATACGTGCTGTATGGCGACCAATGGCAGATCGACGCCCGGGTCGTGCGGTGGAAGCTGCCGGCGCTGATGGCGGGCGTGCCGCCGTTGTATCGCCTTGAACGCTTGTCCGGCCGCCACAGCGACATCGCGCGGGAAGCGACTGGCACGCGGTCCGTCCATGCACTGGACGATTGGCCCGCACCCGATCTCGGATCCCTGAAGAAGAGTTTTCCGAACTGGTTCCCCTTCGTCGACGTCCAATTTGGTAGCGCCGCCTACATGCCGATGTTCGACGGCGCGAAGTACCAGGTGTTCATGGACCCGCGCGGCGCCTTGTTCATCCGGCCGGATGGAGAGGCCACGGCAGAGGGTTTGAAGCGTCTGGGCTGGTAGCGCCTTTTGGCCTGATCGGTGCGTCAGAAAAAATGGGGACGCGCCATAAACTTGAAACTTTGACGCGGCGCAATAGTCGTATTAGCACTCCCTTTACTAGAGTGCTAACATCGAATCCATGTCGCTATCCCCTCGCTTTCCGGAGACCCCCGCTATGAAGCAACCCAGTACCTCGTTGGCCGCGTCTGGCAACGCTCTGGCGTTGGCCATTGCCAATCCGGGCGCACTTGGCACGATCGACGCTTATATTTCTACCGTCAACCGCTTGCCCGTTCTGTCGGCCGAGCGTGAAACCGAGCTGGGCCGTCGCCTGCGCGACCAGGAAGACCTGGGTGCCGCGCGCGAACTGATTCTTTCGCACCTGCGCCTGGTGGTGTCGGTGGCGCGCCAGTACCTGGGCTATGGTTTGCCCCACGCCGACCTTATCCAGGAAGGCAACGTTGGCCTGATGAAAGCCGTGAAGCGTTTCGACCCGGAGCGCGGTGTGCGCCTGGTGTCGTTTGCCGTGCACTGGATCAAGGCCGAAATTCACGAATACATCATCCGCAACTGGCGTCTGGTCAAGGTGGCCACCACCAAGGCCCAGCGCAAGCTGTTCTTCAACCTGCGCAGCATGCGTCCCGACGGCCAGACGCTGGACCCCGACCAAGTCGACCACATCGCCAGCGAACTGAACGTGCGCCGCGAAGATGTCAGCGAAATGGAAGTGCGTTTGTCCGGCCGCGACATGTCGCTGGAAAACCAGGATGACGATGACGACAGCTATGCGCCCATCGCCTACCTGTCCGACGACGGCCGCCAGGAGCCCACGCGGGTGCTGGAACGCGCCGCGCGCGACCAACTGCAAAGCACTGGCCTGACCAGCGCGCTGGATGCCTTGGACGCCCGTTCGCGCCGCATCGTTGAAGCGCGCTGGCTGCAGGATGATGGCGGCGCCACGCTGCACGAACTGGCGCAAGAGTTCGGCGTGTCCGCCGAACGCATCCGCCAGATCGAAGCCGCGGCGCTAAAGAAGATGCGCGGCAATCTGGCTTCCTGATTCGGTTCCCGATCGGCTGGCTGATATCTGACTCGGGCCGCGCAAGCGGCCCTTTTCTTTGCCCAGCGTTTCCGCGTGCCACCCTGCCAATAACGGCGCCAATAAATTGATACAAATTCGCCGGCAAATTTCGGGCTCTTGCAGAAACTTAATAAAGAGAGCGCCGCCTAAGTTCATGTAGACCGCGAACTTTAGCTAGTTTGCAGTCTTGCCATCCGTCTCGGCTTCTCCTCTTTCCCCTCCCCTATGAGACGGATGCTTGCGGGGCACCACATATATTCATATATCTGGTGCCCCGATTTTTATGCGGCTTGCGCGTCGTCCGGCGCCAGCGCCGTATGCCACAACGCGTCCTGCACGCGACGCACGCCCGTGGCCATTGATCCATCCTGATAGAGCTTGATCCAACGGTAGCCTGGCGCCAGGTTGTCGACCACATGCTTGCCGTCGCGAATGCTGAACTGGAAGCAGGTCGATGGCGTGGCCAGCATGCGCAGGTTGTGGCGGCGGCGGTCGAATTCATGATGGACGTGGCCCCACAGCAGTACGCGCGCCTGCGGCCAGCGCGTCAGCCGCTTGAACAGCGCCTGCGGGTTGTCGATCATCATCGAGTCGTGCCAATGGCTGTCGATCTGCATGGGGTTGTGATGCATGGCAATCAGGGTGTGACGTCCGGGCTCGGCCGCAAGCGCCGCTTCCAGCATGTCCAACTGGCTGTCGGACAAGTGGCCGGCATTGGAGCCAGGGACCGTGGTGTCCAGAGTCACGACGCGCCAGGCGCCCACATCCGTCACGGGCACTGACCATTGCGGCAGTTCTTGCCGCATCACGGCCGGCTGGTCGTGGTTGCCGGGCAGGCAACGGATCTGCGCACCCGACAAACCGCCGGCTTCACCCAAAATCGCTGCAAAGCGCCGGTAGGCGGCGGCCTCGCCGTCTTGCGACAAGTCGCCCGTGGCCAGGAGCAGGTCGGGCCGTTTGCCGTCGGCTTCAATCTGGCGCAGCACCGCGCGCAGGCTCGCGTCGGTATTGACGCCCAGCATCGCGGTGTCGGGTTCGCCGAACAAATGGCTGTCGGTCAACTGGACCAGCATGGCGGGCGCGTCGTGACGGCGGGCCAGAGAGTGGACGCGTGGCAAGTGCCGCTCCTGCGTAGTTTGTACGTTTGCACATTACCCAAAAAACAGGGCGCGGCGCGTATCAGCCGCGGCACCTAGGGTAACGAAACGTGCATTCTCTACGATTCCCTACAGTTTCCTAGCCTGCCTCACTGAAAAATGCCGCTATTCTTGTCGCACCTCTCACTGCTCGGGACGTGGCAATACCCATGGATGTAGGATTTCTCGTATTCGGCTTGGCCGGATTGCTCACGCTGGTTTGCTTTATGCCGCCGCTGGCTGGCCGGCTCAAGCTGCCCTATTCGGTATTGCTGGCTATTGTCGGGTGTTTGCTTGGCATCATCATCCACGTCCATGGTTGGGCACCCAGCTGGATCGCTGATTTTCTCGATTCACTGGAACGCTTCGAGATTTCGTCCGAAACCTTCCTGATGGTGTTCCTGCCGGTGCTGTTGTTCGAGACCGCGCTGGCCATGAATGTGCGCCGCCTGATGGACGACATCGGCCCCATTCTGATGATGGCGATTGTGGCCGTGGTGGTGTGTACCGTGGTGGTCGGGGTGACGCTGGACGCGATTTCGCCCTACGGCCTGGTGGTCTGCCTGTTGTTGGGCGCCATTGTGGCCACGACGGACCCGGTCGCCGTGGTGGGTATTTTTCGAGAAGTGGGCGCGCCCAAGCGGCTGACAACGCTGGTCGAAGGCGAAAGCCTGTTCAACGACGCCGCGTCCATCGCCTTGTACTCCGTGCTGCTGGCCGTGCTGAGCGGCCATGGCGAACTGACCGTCAGCGGCATTTTCAACGATTTCATCGTGCACTTTATCGGCGGCGGCGTCGCGGGCTTTGCGATGGGGCGGCTGGCCTGCTTTCTGTTCGCCTGGCTGCGCGGCTTTCCCACGGCCGAGATCACGCTGACCTTGACGCTGGCCTACCTGTCCTTCTTTATCTCGGAACACTATCTGAACGTGTCGGGCGTGGTGGCCACCGTGATCGCGGGCCTGGTCGTGGGCTCCACCGGCCGCACGCGCATGTCGCCCACCACCTTTGAATACTTGTCCAGCGCCTGGGGACAATTCGGCTTCTGGGCCAATTCCCTGATTTTCCTGTTCGCGGCAATGCTGATCCCCAAGCTGATGGCGGCCGCGGATTGGCAGGAACTGCTGTTGGTGGCCGTGGTGTTCGTCGCGACCCTGGTGGCGCGCGCGATCGTCGTCTTCGGCCTGTTGCCCCTGCTGGGGCTGACGCGCCTGGGCACCAAGGTCAGCAACCCGTACAAGGTGGTGATGCTGTGGGGCGGACTGCGCGGCGCCGTGTCGCTGGCGTTGGCGCTGGCGGTGACCGAGCAGACCGGCGTGCCGGAAGAGGCGCGCCAGTTCATCGCGGTGGCAACCACCAGCTATGTGCTGCTGACGCTGTTCATCAATGGCATCAGCCTGCGGCCCTTGATCCGCATGCTGGGCCTGAACCAACTGTCGTCGGTGGAGCGCACCATCCGCAACCAGGCGCTGGCTGTGGCGTTGGAAGACCTGCAGGACAAAACCGATGAAGTGGCCAAGACCGAGCACATCGGCAATGAAGTGCGCGACCGCATCCGCGCCGTGTTCGACGCCAGCCTGACCAGCGTGCACGACGGCCAGGTCAGCCAGATGAGTGACGAGCAGCGCGTAGCCGTGGGCCTGGCCATCGTGGCGCAGCGCGAAGAGGAAATGTTTTTCGACATCCTGAAGGCGCAGATCGTGGACTGGCGCATGGCCGAGACGCTGCTGGCGCGCGCCGAGCGTCTGGAAGACGCCATCCGTCTGGGTGGCGTGCCTGGTTTTGAGCGCGCCATTGTGCAGGACGTGCGCTATTCCACCGGCTTCCGGCTGGCGCTGCGCATGCATTACCTGTTTGGTTTCCAGGGCTGGCTGGCGCGAGAGCTGGGCCAGCGCTTCGCCAATCTGATGAGCAAGCGCTCCGTAGCGCAACGGCTGATTGTGTTCGCGCGGGAACAGATCACGCCTTTGCTGGGCGAAGAGGCGACCCAGCGCATTGTGGCCTTGCACCAGCGCCGGCTCGACCTGATCGAAAACGCCCTGCAGGCGCTGAACCTGCAATACCCAGCTTATGCACAATGGCTGCAGGAAAGCTATCTGGGCCGCGTTGCGCGTGAACTCGAGCGTATTCGCTACCGCGACATGCTTGAGCAGTTTTTGATCAGTGGGGAGGTTTACGCTGACCTGATGGCGCAGTTGAAAAGCCGCTGGGCGCATATCGACTCGCATCCGCCGCTGGATATCGAGATGAGCGCGGCCGAGCTGATCAAGCGCGTGCCGTTGTTCGAGGGGCTGTCGCCGGATTCGCTGCGTGCCATCAGCAAGCTGCTCAAGCCGCGTCTGGCGCTGCCCGACCAGCGCGTGCTGACGCAAGGCCGGCATGGCGAGGAAATGTGCTTCGTGGCGTCGGGCGCCGTGGCGGTGCATCTGCCCGACAACACCCTGATCGAGCTGGGCAGCGGCGAATTCTTTGGCGAACTTGCCCTGCTGGGCGAAAAGAACATTACGCCGGAGGTCACGTCGTTGGGCTATAGCAAGCTGTTGATGCTGTCGTCGCGCGACTTTCATGCCTTGCTGGCCCGTGACGAGAATCTGCGCGAACGTATCCAGGTCGTGGCCAAGCAGCGCTTGCGCGCGATCGAAGTGTGGAAGCAGTTTTCTCAGGCGGCGCAGGCGGCGCCCGCCGCAACGCCCGCCCCCGCCTCGGCCCCAAGCCCGGCGCAGGCGGCGGAAGCGGCCGAAGCCGCGGGCGTGGCGCGAGAACTGGATGAGCCGGCGACCGATGCGCCGGGAACAGCGTCCCGCTGATTCAGATCTGGCCGGCGGCCTGGCGTTGCATGATGTCTTCGACGATCACCAGCGCCGCCTCCAGCGTGAACTCGCCGTCGGCGATCTGCCGCAGCACGGTGGGCACGTCGACGGTGGCGATCTCCATGACTTCACCGTCGCGGTTGGCGGGCCGCACGCCGGGCGCCAACACGCAGGTGCTGGTCAGCACGTCTTCCACCTGATAGCCCTCGGGCAGCCGACGATGTATGCGCAGGATGGTGCGCAACGGCGTGCGGTTGACCAGGTCAGGTGCGTCCAGGCCCGCTTCTTCGCCGCATTCTCGCACCAGCGCCAGCTCAAGGTCTTCGCCACTGCCGGCCAGGCCGCCCACCAGTGTGTCCCACATACCGGGATCCGTCGACTTGCTGAGCGCGCGCCGCGCCACCCACATGCGACCGTCCGGGGTCCAGGCGTTCAGGTGCACCGCGTGGGTCAGCAGGCCCAGGGGGCGAACCGCCGCGCGCTCGATGACGCCCAACGCGTCGTCGCCATCCATCACGTCCAGCAGCTCGTCGCGCCAGCCGCGCAGGCAGTTGGCTTGGCGCAACAGTTGCGCGGTATTTTCCAGCACGGCGTTCAGTGCGGCGCCGGGGCTAAGGTGCGCGCCGATGTGCAGCGCGGCGTCGTCGCAGACGATGCCGGGCGCATCGCGCAGTGCGTCGCAGGCGGCATGCGTGGCCCAGCCGCAGCGGCGGCCCGCTATATATAAAGCGTGCGCGCCTTCGGGGGCGGCTTCCTGCGCGCGGGCGCACAGGTCGGCATACAAGTCGGGCAACTGCTTGGGCATCGTGGCGTGTGGTGATGAGGTTGCCGACGATTTTATGCCACACGGTTTGGCGTGCGCGTCAAGGGCCGAAGCTTGGGGCGGCGCAGATGGGGGCGAGGCCTTTTTATTCAAGAGCCCTGTCTTACATCTATTTGCGTGTCCGCTATAATCCGCCAGTTTCTTTGTGATTTCGAGTGGGAACGCGGGGGCCGCTCTATCTCCCTGCTTAACCCTGCCATCTAATAATTGCGCGTAGTCCTGTTGAAGTGACACTCGTGCCACTAGGCGACAAGGGCCCTCGCGCCGTGTTTCGAGGTAAGCATGAAGAAGTGGAGAGGGATACTGGGGGCTTGTGCGATGCTGATTGGCAGCGTGGCCGGTGCTCAGGTGCAAGACATGCCCGGCGGCCCGAAGGTCAATCAGCTCAACCTGCATGAAGGTGTGACCGCGATTTCGCGCGACATCATGTGGCTGCACTGGCTGTTGCTCACGATCTGTATCGTGATCTTCATCGGTGTGTTCGGGGTGATGTTCTATTCCATCTGGGCGCACCGCAAATCTCGCGGGCACAAGGCCGCGACGTTCCATGAACATCTGGGCGTGGAAGTCGCCTGGACGGTCATCCCTTTCATCATCGTCATCGCCATGGCCTTGCCGGCCACCAAGACGGTGGTGGCCATGAAGGACACCTCAAGCGCCGACCTCACCATCAAGGTCACCGGCTATCAATGGAAGTGGGGCTACGAATACCTCGACGGCTCCGCCGCCGGCGTCAAGTTCCTGTCCACGCTGGCCACGCCTCGCGCACAGATCGAGAACCGCGAGCCCAAGGGCCAGTTCTATCTGATGGAAGTGGACAACCACATGGTTGTGCCGGTGGATAAAAAGGTCCGCGTCGTTCTGACCGCGGCCGACGTCATCCACTCCTGGATGATTCCCGACTTCGGCGTCAAGCAGGATGCCATCCCTGGTTTCCTGCGCGACGCCTGGTTCCGTGCCGACACCCCGGGTATCTACCGAGGTCAGTGCGCGGAACTCTGTGGCAAAGACCACGCCTTCATGCCCATCGTTGTCGAAGTCCTGGCGCAAGCCGACTACGATAAGTGGGTTGAAGACCAAAAGAAGAAGATGGCGGCAAACGCCGACGATCCCAATAAAGAGTGGACGGAAGCCGAACTGGTTGCCCGTGGCGAAAAAGTCTTCGCCGCCAATTGCGTAGCCTGTCACCAGGCCAACGGCAAGGGCATTCCGGGCAGCTTCCCACCGCTTGACGGAGACAAGGTTGTTCTGGGTCCCCAAGCGGCCCAGATCAACACCGTGCTCAAGGGCAAGCCCGGCACCGCCATGGCGGCATTTGGCGGGCAGCTCAATGATGTCGAGATCGCAGCGGTCATCAGCTATACACGCCATGCCTGGAGCAATGCAGGCAAGGGGCAGGACCCGACGGTTCTACCGAAGGACGTTGCGGCTGCGCGCTGATCGCGCACCCCACGCCTACACCGATAGAACCGGTTCCGTTTAGTTAGAGATACCCTGCCGGTCCCGTGGATCGGGGCCGGCACTCAGCAGGAAGGAGTCCATCATGAGCAGCGTCACTGTAGACCACGTGTCGCCGGGCCACGGCCACGGTCACGATGACCACCACCACGCCATCCCCTCCGGTTGGCGCCGCTGGCTTTTCGCCACGAACCATAAAGACATCGGGACGATGTATCTCATCTTCTCGTTTGCCATGTTGCTGGAAGGCGGCACGCTTGCCTTGCTGCTGCGTACCGAATTGTTCGAGCCGGGCCTGCAATTCTTCCGCCCCGAACTGTTCAACCAGTTCACCACCATGCACGGCATCATCATGGTGTTCGGCGCCATCATGCCGGCCTTCGTGGGCTTTGCGAACTGGATGATCCCGATGCAGATCGGCGCATCCGACATGGCGTTCGCGCGCATGAACAACTTCAGCTTCTGGCTGCTGCCGGTGGCCGCCATCATGCTGACGGCATCGTTCTTCGTGCCGGGCGGCGCCACCGCCGCGGGCTGGACGCTGTATGCGCCGCTGTCCTTGCAGATGGGTCCGGGCATGGACCTGGGCATTTTCGCGATGCACTTGATGGGCGCGTCCTCGATCATGGGCGCAATCAACATCATCGTGACCATCCTGAACATGCGCGCGCCCGGCCTCACGCTGATGAAGATGCCGCTGTTCTGCTGGACCTGGCTGATCACCGCCTTCCTGCTGCTGGCCGTGATGCCGGTGCTGGCCGCCGCCATCACCATGGTGCTGACCGACCGCCACTTCGGCACGGGCTTCTTCAACGCCGCCGCCGGCGGTGACCCGGTGCTGTACCAGCACGTGTTCTGGTTCTTCGGGCACCCCGAGGTCTACATCATGATCTTGCCGGCGTTCGGTATCGTGTCGGCCATCGTGCCCGCGTTCGCCCGCAAGAAACTGTTCGGCTACGCCTCGATGGTGTACGCCACCGCGTCGATTGCCGTGCTGTCGTTCATCGTGTGGGCGCACCACATGTTCACGACGGGCATGCCGGTAACCGGCCAGCTTTACTTCATGTACGCCACCATGCTCATCTCCATCCCGACCGGGGTGAAGGTGTTCAACTGGGTCGCCACCATGTGGCGTGGCTCGATGACGTTCGAAACGCCGATGCTGTTCTCGATCGGCTTCATCTTCGTGTTCACCATGGGCGGCTTCACCGGCCTGATCCTGTCGGTGGCGCCCATCGACATCCAGGTGCACGATACCTATTACGTGGTGGCGCACTTCCACTACGTGCTGGTGGCGGGTTCCCTGTTCGCGCTGTTCGCGGGCGCCTACTACTGGGTGCCGAAGTGGACGGGCCGCATGTACAGCGAAAAGCTGGGCAAGCTGCACTTCTGGTCCACGCTGATTTCGTTCAACGTCACCTTCTTCCCGATGCACTTCCTGGGGCTGGCCGGCATGCCGCGCCGCTACGCCGACTACGCCGCGCAGTTCACGACGTTCCACCAGATGGCCACCATTGGCGCGTTCTGGTTCGGCTTGTCGCAGCTGATCTTCCTGTGGGCGATCGTGCGCTGCTACATGGGCAAGGGCGAACCGGCGGCCGCCAAGCCGTGGGAAGGCGCCGAAGGGCTGGAATGGACGGTGCCTTCGCCCGCGCCGTTCCACACCTTCGAAACCCCGCCCGAAGTCAAATAAACCGTCTTCCACGTTTCAGGTAGCACAGCAATGACACCCGAGCAGCGCCGCCGTAACAAGATTGCAGGATGGGTCCTCGTGGCCTTTGTCATTGCCGTGTTCGGCTGGACCGTGTTTCGCGGTTCAGCCCTGCTGACCGGCAACGCGGTCAGCTAGGCGCAGGCCATGAGCGACGATCTGCACGAAACCTCCCGGCGCAAGCTGAGTTTCCTTCAGACCATGAAGGCGGTGGCTTGGGGGTTCTTTGGTGTGCGCAAGGGGTCTGGCCACCAGGAAGACATCGCCAAGCTGAACCCGGTGCACGTGATTGTGGCGGGGCTGCTGGCGGCGGCAATCTTCGTAACTGTGCTGGTTTTAATTGTGCGTTGGGCCGTTTCCAGCCTGACTTGAATCACTTAATTCTATAAATCTGTACCAGGGAGAAAGCCATGAGTGCAAGCCACTCGGTTCAAGGTAAAGAGGCACCGTACTACTTTGTGCCCGCCGACTCGGGTCATCCCGTACGCACGGCGGTGGCGCTGCTGTTCATGGGGCTGGGCGCCGCGGCCTGGATCAACGGGGTCGACTGGGCCAAGTGGTCTGTCCTGGCGGGGTTCATCGGCTTGATCGTGGTGCTGTATTACTGGTTTGGCGACGCCATCCAGGAATCCGAAGCCGGCCTGAACAGCAAGCGCATCGACGGGTCTTACCGTTGGGGCATGAGCTGGTTCATTTTCTCGGAAGTGATGTTCTTCGCGGCTTTCTTTGGCGCGCTTTGGTACACGCGCACCATCACCACGCCGTGGCTGGGCGACATCGATCACCGCCTGATGCTATGGCCCGATTTCAAGGCCGCGTGGCCCAACTTCGGACCGGCCGGCGTGGTCGAGGAATTCCAGACGGTCGGCCCGTTCTGGCTGCCCACGATCAACACCGCGCTGCTGCTTTCCTCGGGCGTCACGCTGACCATCGCCCACCATGCGCTGCGCGAAAACCATCGCGGCAAGACGATGTTCTGGTTGGCCGCCACGGTCATCCTGGGTTTCATCTTCGTGGCCTGTCAGGCCGCGGAATACCACCACGCCTATACCGAACTGAACCTGAAATTCAACTCGGGCGCGTACGGTTCGCTGTTCTACATGCTGACCGGGTTTCACGGGTTCCACGTGATCCTGGGCGCCACGATGCTGACGGTGATCCTGATACGCCTGATGCGGGGCCACTTTACCGCCGACCATCACTTTGGATTTGAAGGCGCGGCCTGGTATTGGCACTTTGTGGACGTGGTGTGGCTGGGGCTGTATTTGTTTGTGTATTGGTTCTGATGTTGGGTGATGGGTTACGCGCGCTTGATGCCGGGATTCTTACGGTGAATCCGGCGCGCTACACCCATCCTACGTGGCGAGGTTGCAGCAGCCGGACATCGTAGGATGGGTGAAGCGCGGGAACTCCTGCGCAAGAACCCTGTCGATAATCGCGCGCAACCCATCAAGCAGCGGTGAAGCGGTGCAAGCCCTCCAACGGAAGGCTGCGGTGTGGCAAAGCTTGTTGATTGGGTGGCGTTGCGTGATGGGTTACGCGCGTTGGGTGTTGGGGTTCTTGCGGTGAATCCAGCGCGCTTCACCCATCCTACGTTGCCATAGCCATAGCCATACCCATCACCGCAGGCCCGTGCTTTCGATCCAGCCCATGTGATGGGCGAACAGCACGAACAGGAACAGGGCGACCGACAGCCCGATGCGCACCGTCAGCGCATTGACGGTGCGGTTGGTGGATCCTTTGTCCCGCATCAGATAGACCAGGGCGGATGCCAGACTGGCCAGAATTCCGATGAAGGCCAGTACGACGAAAACGCGCATGGTGGTCTCCGGACAAAACAGAGTTAGCAACGATACATGGCCCGACCGCATTCAACACGCTACACGGTAACCGCCCTACTTCTGCTTGGCATCGCCGTGGTGATTCTGGTGTCGCTTGGGCAGTGGCAGTTGCGTCGCAGCGATGAGCGACGCGCCATTCTGGCCGCTATCGAAGCGGGCCGCAAGCAAGCGCCGGTGTTGTTGACACCCGCCACCCCTTCTGACGATTTGACGCCCTGGCGTGTGGCTCAGGCCACGGGCGTGTGGCAACCGCAATTCAGTGTACTGCTGGACAACCGCAACCACGAAGGGCGGCCCGGCTACTGGCTGGCCACGCCGCTGCTGCTGGATGGGTCTTCGCGTCAGGCCGTACTGGTGCTGCGCGGCTGGCTGCCTCGGGCCATGCCCGGCCGGGGCGAACCCGCGTTGCCGGCCACGCCGCAAGGCCCGCAGACCGTCACCGGCGAAATGGCCGAACGTGTGCCGCGCCTGTTTGAATTGTGGTCGCTTGGTGGGCAGGATCAATCGGCCCTGCCCGCCACGCTGCCGGTCGCGGACGGCAAGGTGCCGCAGGTTCAAAACTTGCCGCTGGACGCTTATGCGCGTGCGACGGGGCTGAACCTGCTGCCCGTCGTGTTGGCGCAGAGCGGTCAGAGCAGCGCGAACGCTCAGAGCAGTTCGAACGCTCAGAGCAGCCCGAACAGCCCGAACAGCCAGACCAGCCAGACCACTCAGCTCAGCCAGGCCGACGGCGATGGTCTGGTGCGTGACTGGCCCCAGCCGTCCGTGGATTTTGAAAAGAATACGTCTTACGCGGTCCAGTGGTTCGCGTTCGGCTTGATTGCCGCCATCGCATGGCTGGTGGTGCTGGGGGGCGCCATCAAGCGCATGCGCCAGCGCGCGGGACAGGGCGCAAGGCCCTGAGCGCGCGCATCAATGAATGACTCTTCCAGGATATAACGTGGCTCGCGACATCTCATCCCACACACCCGCACGCAAGCGTTCGTTGATGCCCATGCTGCTGGTGTTCCTGTGTTCGCTGGCGCCCATCGTGGCCGCCTTCGTGGTGTACATGAACCCGCAATGGTGGCCGGACGAGTCCAGCAATTACGGCACGCTGGTGTCGCCGCAGCGCCCCATGCCCGCCGCCAACGAACTGAAACTGACGACCTTGGACGGCAAGCCGTTCGACCTGCAAAGCTTGAAGGGCAAGTGGCTGCTGGTGGCGGCCGATGGCGCGGAATGCCCGGAAAGCTGCGCTCGCAAGCTCTACATTACGCGCAACACCCACGCCAGCCAGGGCAAGAACGTGGATCGCCTGGCCCGCGTCTGGTTCATTACCGACGACGCGCCGGTGCCGCAGAAGGTGTTGGATGCCTATCAGGGCACCGTCATGCTGCGCGTGAACCCGGACCAGCTTGCGCACTACCTGCTGGCCCGCGATACCGCCGCCGGGCAGCCGGGCTTGCAGGACCCGATCTGGGTGATCGACCCGCTGGGCAACCTGATGATGCAGTACCCTGCCCAGGCGGATGGCGTGAAGGTGCGCAAGGACATCAGCAAGCTGGTCTATAACTCGCGCATTGGTTAAGCATTCTTTGCCCGCCACCGGCACCCTATGGGGTGCGCGGCTCGGGGGTACTTACAGTTGGTTGATATGGAACGCATCAAAGCGCGTTATCGCAAGCTCGTTTTCTTCACCTGGTTCCTGACGCTGGACCTGATCATGTTTGGCGCCTTCGTGCGCCTGACGGACTCCGGCCTGGGTTGCCCGGATTGGCCCGGCTGCTACGGCAGCGTCACGCCCTTGGGCGCGCAGGGCGACATCCATCAGGCGTCGCAGGCCATGCCCTTCGGACCCGTCACGATGTCCAAGGCCTGGATCGAAATGATCCATCGCTACGTCGGCACCATCCTGGGCATGCTCATCATTGGCATCGTCTACATGGCATGGCGCTATCGCCGCGAACTGGGCCGCTCGCCCGCGCTGGCCGTGACGACGCTGGTCGCCGTGTGCGTGCAAGGCGCCTTCGGCGCGTGGACCGTCACGCACAAGCTCATGCCCGCCGTGGTGACGGCCCACCTGGTGTTCGGGCTGTCGGTACTGGCGCTGATGACGTGGCTATCGGCCCGCGAACGTCCGCACCTGGCCATTGCAGCAACCGCTGCGCGTTGGAAGCCCTGGGTAGCGGTGGGCTTTGGCCTGCTGCTGGTGCAGGTGACGCTAGGCGGCTGGGTCAGCACCAACTACGCCGCGCTGGCCTGCATGGACTTTCCCATGTGCCACGGCCAGTGGGTGCCCGACATGGACTTCCACGGCGGCTATTCGGTGATTCGTGGCCTGGGTGAATTGCCATCGGGCGAAATGATCTCGCAGCCCGCGCTGACCGCCATCCACTGGGTGCATCGCAATTTCGCGTTCGTCGTGTTCCTGTACCTGGGCACGCTGGCCTGGCGGTTGCGGGCCGAACCGGGCCTGCGCGGCCCCGCCACGCTGATGCTGGCCTTGCTGGTCGCGCAATTGTTCACCGGCCTGACGACCATCTTCTTTCAGTGGCCGCTCTTGATTGCGGTGTTGCACAATGGGGGCGCCGCCGGCCTGACCTTGGCCGCCGTGGTGCTGATGGTGCGTTTATCCACGGCGGGAAGCGTGCCGACCGGGGGCTATGGCCCCAATTCGGTGCGCGTTTAAAATAGGGTCCACTATGACCAGTCTTGCCGCTCCTCAACCCGGATTGCTCCGCCAATACCTCGTACTCACCAAGCCGCGCGTCACGCAGTTGGCGGTGTTTTGCGCGGTCATCGGTATGTTTCTCGCTGTACCGGGCGTACCCGATATGCGCCGCGTGCTGTTTGGCACCATCGGCATCTGGCTGCTGGCCGCAGCCGCCTTCGCCATCAACTGCCTGATCGAACAGGAAGTGGATGCGCGCATGCTGCGCACGGCGCGGCGCGCCACCGCCCGGGGCACCATTTCCGCGTTCCAGGTGCTGAGCCTGTCGGGCCTGTTGGGCGGCGCGGGCATGTTCGTGCTGTACACGCTGGTGAACCCGCTGACCATGTGGCTGACCTTCGCCACGTTTGTGGGTTACGCCGTCATCTATACCGTCATCCTCAAGCCGCGCACGCCGCAGAACATCGTGATTGGCGGCTTGTCGGGCGCCATGCCGCCGGCGCTGGGCTGGGCCGCCGTGGCGGATTCCGTGCCTGCCGAGGCCTGGGTGCTGGTGCTGATCATCTTCATCTGGACCCCGCCGCACTTCTGGGCGCTGGCGCTGTACCGCAACCATGACTACGCCAAGGCCGGCCTGCCCATGCTGCCGGTCACGCATGGCAACCAATTCACGCGCTTGCACATCCTGCTCTACAGCGTGGCGCTGGTGGCCACGACCCTGTTGCCCTACGCCATCCGCATGAGCGGCGCGCTGTATCTGTTGTCGGCATTGGTGCTGGGCGGCATGTTCGTGTCCTACGCCTGGCGCCTGTACCGCGTCTATAGCGACGAACTGGCGCGCAGCATGTTCCGCTTTTCCATTCTCTACCTGGCGCTGCTGTTCGGCGCCCTGCTGGTGGACCACTGGGTCGGCCTGCTGCGCTGACCCCTGGAGATTGTTTGATGTCTTTGTTTTCCGCGAGCCGCCGGCAGGGTCTGCGCTTTGCCGCCGCTGCCGCCATCACTGTCCTTAGCGCCACCCTTGCCGCCTGCGGCGACAGCGCGCCCAAGTTCAAGGGCAGCGACATCAGCGGCACCCAGTTGGGCCGTGGCCTGGAGCTGACCGACACCAATGGCAAGACCCGCCAGTTGTCCGACTTTGTCGGCAAGGTTGTCGTGGTGTTCTTTGGTTTCACGCAATGCCCGGACGTGTGTCCCACGTCCCTGGCTGAACTGACCGAAGTCATGAAGAAGCTGGGTCCGGACGCCGACCGTGTACAGGTCTTGTTGATCACCGTGGACCCCGAGCGCGATACGCAGGAAGTGTTGAAGCAGTATGTGACGGCATTCGACCCGCGCTTTCTGGGCCTGACCGGCACGCCGGACCAGATCAAGAAGGCTGCCGCGTCATTCAAGGCGTATTACGCCAAGGCGCCCACCAAGGACGGCAACTACACGATGGACCACACCGCCGCGTTCTACCTGCTGGATGGCAAGGGCGAATCGCGCGTGCTGGCCAACAACACGCTGGGTGTGGACGCGCTCACGCACGACATCCAGGCGCTGCTTAAAGACTAGCGGGCTAGTGCGTAAGAAGGATCAGCGGGTTTGCGAACCCGCCGCAGCCCAGCCGGCCAACGCCGCCTGGGCTTTTTCATTCAGCTCGGCCACGGCAATGTCGTGCCGGTGCGTGATGATCATCAGGGCATAGGGCGTGGCCAGCGCCGCGGCTTCAGGGCACAGGCGCGACTCGTCGCCAACGGACGGCGAGACGTTGCGCCAGTAATTGATGGCCTGTTCGAGCTGGGGCAGGGAAATGGAATCCATGCGCGTATTGTCCACGAATGGGCATGGCTGTCCACCGACGTGCCCGGCGCCTGCAACCCCTGCAAAGAAGCGTCACCATCGCAACATGCCGAAACCGCGTGCGGGTGCTATACCGATGCCGGTTAGTTACGATGGAGCATCGTCATGAATACATCCACCCGAATCCAGCACTCGCGCAGCGGCTTGCACCCCTTGGTTGCGGCTGCCGCCATCGCCGTCATTGTCATGTGCGCCGTGGGCGTGGCCGCGGTGATGGGCTGGTTGCCGTCGCCGTCGGCCAATCCGCATGCCGACACCCCGGTGGCGGAAGCTGGCCCTGAAGACGCCAATCTGGCGCCTGCGCCTGCGCCTGCACAAGCACAAGCGCAGCCGTCCGCGCCGCAGGCGCAGCAAGCCCGCCCGGCCTCGGCGCCGCGAGCATCCGCTCCGGCACCCGCCAAGCAGGCATGCCAAAGCTGCGGGGTAGTGGAAACCATCCGGCAGGTGCAGGTGCCCGTGAAGGACAACAGTGACCACCTGGTCGGCACCATCGGTGGCGGCGTGGTCGGCGGCGTCGTGGGTAATCAATTTGGCGGAGGCAGCGGCAAGACGGCGCTGACCGTGCTGGGCGCGGTGGGCGGTGCTTTGGCAGGCCGTGAAGTTGAGCGTAATATCAGACAGCAACAAACGGTGACGCACTATGAGCTGACGGTCCGCATGAGCGACGGCAGTGCGCGCCAGTTCCGCAGCGCGCAGCCGTTCGCCTTTGCTTCGGGCGATCACGTGCGCGTGGAAAACAACCAGCTGCTGCCGGGCTAACCCGCGCGGCCGGCGGCAATCAGTCCATGGGGAGACCTGGCATGAGCGACCAATTCACGAACCCGTTTGTCCTTCCCGGCATGGGACAGAATTCCGACCTGTCGGGCAACCCCTTGCTGGCCAGCATGGAAATGATGCGCCAGGCATGGGCCGGCCTGACCGGCCCGGGTGGCCTGGCCAGCAGCCTGCCGATGGCGCCTCCCATGAATCTTGAAGACCTGGACCGCCGTATCGCCGAGTTGCGTTCGGTGGAAAACTGGCTGCGCATGAACCTGTCCATGCTGTCGTCCACCATCCAGGGCATGGAAGTGCAGCGTTCCACCATCAGCACCCTGCGTGCGTTTGTGGACAGCGCGGCCAGCATGGACATGAACGCCGTGCGCGACAGCGGCGCGGCGTCGCCGCTGGAAGTGGTGCTAGGGCTGAAACCCGCGCCGACATCCGCTGCCAAACCGGCAGCACCGGACAGCGCACGCGACACCAAGCCGCAAGGTCCTTCCGCTGGCGCGGCGTCGGAATCGGATGCCGCTAACGCATCGGCCGCATCGGCCGCCGAATCGGCCGGCCCTGGCATGACCGAGCAAATGGGCGCCGCCGCGCAGTCGGCGTCGAAGGCGTGGTGGGACCTGCTGCAGCAGCAGTTCAACCAGATTGCAGCCGCCACCGCCGCGTCCATGCCGACCAACCCCGCCGAGTCGGGCGCGTCCGCCACGCCCAAATCCAAGGATTCCAAACCGGCCGCCAAGACCGAAGCCAAGGCTTCCAAGCCCGCCGCCCGCAAGCCCGCGGCCAAGTCCACTTCGAAGACGGCAGCCAAGTCCGCGCCTCGGGCGTCCAAGAACAACGGGCCTGCCGACGGCAAGCCCTGAACTCCTTTCAATCGACCCGCATCGGCCGCAAGGCCGTTTGCGCCGTCTCTCAACCTATCAGAACTTATGCTTAATGTAGTGATCCTCGCCGCCGGACTGGGCAAACGCATGCAGTCCGACCTTCCCAAAGTCTTGCACACGCTGGCCGGCAAACCCATGCTGGCACATGTGCTGGACAGCGCGCGCCAGTTGAAGCCCGCGCGCATCATCGTTGTGGTGGGCCACGGCGCGGATCGCGTCAAACAGGCTTTTGAAGGCCAGGCGGATCTGCACTTCGTGTTGCAGCAGCCGCAACAAGGCACGGGCCACGCGGTGCAGCAAGCCGTGCCGGTGCTGCTGGAAGGCGATGGCAAGGACGACGTTACGCTGGTGCTGTACGGCGACGTGCCGCTGGTACAGCCCGACACGCTGCAACGCCTGCTGGAAGCGCGAGGCCAGGGCGCCGCCGTGCTGACCGAAGTGCTGGACGATTCCACCGGCTATGGCCGCATCGTGCGCGATGACAAGGGCAACGTGTGCCGCATCGTCGAACACAAAGATGCGTCGGAAGCCGAACACGCCATCAAGGAAGTGAACACCGGCATTCTGACTGCGCCAACGGCCAAGCTGAAAGATTGGCTGAGCCGTATCGACAACAAGAACGCGCAAGGCGAGTATTACCTGACCGACGTGGTCGGCCTGGCCGTGGTCGACAAGGTGCCGGTGGGCGCGGCGCAACCCGGCGCGGGTTGGGAGACGCTGGGCGTGAACAGCCGAGTGCAGCAAGCCGAGCTGGAACGCCGCTTTCAGGGCGAGCAGGCCCGTCGCCAACTTGAAGCCGGCGTGACGCTGGCCGACCCTGCCCGCTTTGATGTGCGCGGCACGCTCACTTGCGGGCGCGACGTATTCATTGACGTGGGCTGCGTGTTCGAAGGCAAGGTCACGCTGGCTGACGGCGTGCGCGTGGGCCCGCACTGCGTGCTGCGCGACGTGACCGTGGGCGCGGGCACGCAGATCGAGGCATTCAGCCATTTGCAGCAAGCAGAAGTGGGCCAGGATGCGCGCGTGGGCCCGTATGCCCGCCTGCGTCCGGGCGCTGAATTGGGCGACCGCAGCCACGTCGGCAACTTCGTCGAAATAAAGAAGAGCGTGCTGGGCGCCGACAGCAAGGCCAACCACCTGGCCTACATCGGCGATGCCGACATTGGCCAGCGCGTGAACGTGGGCGCGGGCACCATCACCTGCAACTACGACGGCGTGAACAAGCACCGCACCGTCATCGAAGACGACGCCTTCATCGGTTCGGATACGCAGTTGGTGGCGCCGGTGCGCGTGGGCCGGGGCGCAACCCTGGGCGCGGGCACCACCCTGACCCGCGACGCGCCGGCCGACAAGCTGACGGTGTCGCGCGCCAAGCAGATCACCGTTGAGGGTTGGCAGCGTCCCGCGAAGAAGTCGTGATGGCGGAGAACGACGCCGGCAAGGCCGCCCTGCCTGACGGCCTGCCCGCGCCGCGCCGTTACTGGGCGGCTGCCACGGTCATGACAGGCATCAGCCTGTCGGTGCTGGACACCACCATCGCCAACGTGGCGCTGCCCACGATTTCCGTGGACCTCAACGCCTCGCCCGCCCAGGCGGTGTGGATCGTCAACGCCTACAACCTGGCGGTGGTGATGACGCTGCTGCCCTTGTCGGCGCTGGCCGAGCGCATCGGCTTTCGCCGCATGTTCACCTTCGGCCTGATCCTGTTCACGCTGGCGTCGCTGGGCTGTGCGCTGGCCGGCACCTTGTGGCAGTTGACCGCCGCGCGCGTTTTCCAGGGCGTGGGCGCCGCCACGCTGATGTGCATGTTCGGCGGCCTGGTGCGCAATATCTATCCGCTGCACATGCTGGGCCGGGGCATCAGCATCAACGCCACCACGGTGGCCGTGATGTCGGTGCTGGGGCCCACCATCGGCTCCGCCATTCTGTCGGTGGCGCCGTGGCCCTGGATCTTCGCCGTCAACCTGCCCATCTGCGTGCTGGCCATGTTCGGCCTGCGCCATCTGCCCGAAGTGCCGCGCAACGATGTGAAGCTGGACTGGGTCAGCGTGCTGCTCTGCATGGCGACGCTGGGCGTGTTCATTTCCGGCGTCGACATGATGGGCCAGGACCTGCTGCGTGGTATCGGCCTGGTGGCCATTGCGTCGGTGGCGGGCTGGGTGCTGGTGCGCCGCGCCAGCAAGCAGCCGGCGCCCTTGGTGCCGGTGGACCTGCTGCGCATCCGCCCGCTGGCGTTCGCGGTGGGCGCGTCCGCCTGTACCTTCGCCGCGCAGATGGCGTCGTATGTGGCCCTGCCGTTCTACTTCCAGCAGGTGCTGGGCCGGCCGTACCTGGAAGTGGGCTTGCTGATGGGCGCCTGGCCCGTGGGCACGGCGCTTATCGCCCCGCTGGCTGGCCGCCTGTCCGACCGCTATTCCGCCGCCACCCTAAGCGGCGTGGGGGCGGCAACCATGGTGGCCGGCATGCTCTGGCTGACCCTGCTGCCGGCCTCGGTGTCGAATTGGCCCATCGTGGCCGGCATGTTCGTGGCGGGCGTGGGCTTTGGCTTCTTCCAGACGCCGAATAACCGCGCCATGCTATCGGCCGCGCCCCGCGCGCGTAGCGGGGCGGCGGGCGGCCTGCAAGCCACCACCCGCGTGTTCGGGCAAAGCTTCGGCACCGCGCTGGTGGCCATCGCGTTCAGCATCAGCCTGGCGCACGGGCCGGGACTGGCGCTGGTGCTGGGCACGATATGCGCGGCCTTGGCGGTGGTGGTGAATACCGTCCGGTTCAACAAATTACGCGTCTAGGGGCCGCAGCGCCCCTGGCCCCCGGCCGCTTCTATAATGGCGGCCGGCGCCTGGTTCCTTTTGCCAGGCGCGCAAAATTCCCTATTTTGAAGGCGTGCAGGCATGAAAATCACGGTCGTGGGTACCGGTTACGTGGGGTTGGTGTCGGGAGCGTGTCTGGCCGACATGGGCAACGACGTCATGTGTCTGGACGTGGACGCCGCAAAGATTGCCCTGTTGCGCCAAGGCGGCATCCCGATCTATGAGCCCGGCCTGGAAGACCTGGTCCGCCGCAACGTGCAGGCGGGCCGCCTGCATTTCACGGACGACGTGGCGCAAAGCGTGGCCTTTGGCGACGTGCAATTCATTGCCGTGGGCACGCCGCCCGGCGAAGACGGGTCCGCCGATTTGAAGTACGTGCTGGCCGCCGCGCAGAACATCGCGCGCCACATGACGTCCCGCAAACTGATCGTGGACAAGTCCACCGTGCCGGTCGGTACCGCCGACAAGGTGCGCGGCGTGGTGCAGAAGGAATTGGCCGCGCGCGGCGTGGACATCCCGTTCAGCGTGGCGTCCAACCCCGAATTCCTGAAGGAAGGCGCGGCCATCAATGACTTCATGAGCCCGGACCGCGTTGTCGTCGGCGCCGACGACGACTACACCGTCGGCGTGATGCGCCGTATCTACGAACCGTTCCAGCGCACCCACGACCGTCTGATGGTGATGGACGTGCGCTCGGCCGAGCTGACCAAGTACGCCGCCAATGCGATGCTGGCCACGCGCATCTCGTTCATGAATGAAATGGCGAACCTGGCTGAAGCGCTTGGGGCCGACATCGAACAGGTGCGCCGTGGCATCGGCGCGGACCCGCGCATCGGCTACCACTTCCTGTACCCGGGCGCGGGTTACGGCGGCTCGTGCTTTCCCAAGGACGTGCAGGCGCTGGTGAACACCGCCGCCGAAAATTCGCTGCCCATGCGCGTCATCGAAGCGGCCGAGGCTGCCAACCACGCTCAGAAATTCCGCTTGTCCGAAAAGCTTGTCGCGCGCTACGGCAACGATTTGCGCGGCCGCAAGATTGCGCTGTGGGGCCTGTCGTTCAAGCCGAACACCGACGACATGCGTGAAGCCCCCAGCCTGACGGTCATTGCCGAACTGACGCGCCGTGGCGCCGACGTGCGCGCCTACGACCCCGTGGCCATGCACGAGGCGGCCCGCGTGCTGGTCGGCCAGCCCGGCATCAGCTTCGCCACCGACATGTATGACGCGCTGGACGGCGCCGACGCGCTGTTGATCGCCACCGAATGGAAGGTCTTCCGCGCGCCCGACTTCGACCGCGTGAAGGCCCTGCTGAAAACCCCCGTCATCATCGATGGCCGCAACCTGTACACGCCGGCCGACGTACGCGCCCTGGGCTTCGAGTATTCCGGCATCGGACGCGCATGAAGATCCTGCAACTGAACTTCGAGAAGGGCTGGCGCGGCGGCGAACGGCAGACGCTGTATTGCATGCGCGCCTTCCGCAAAGCGGGCCACGACGTCGAGGTGATGTGCCGGGAAGGCGCGCCGCTGGCCGAGCGCGCGCGCCAGGAAGGGTTTGTTGCCCACACCTGCCGCAACGTGCCGGGGCAATTGGCTTTTTTGGCGGGGGCGGGCCGCTACGACATCATCCACGCGCAAACGGCCAACACCATCACCTGGGCCGTGCTGACCAAATGGCTGCATCGCCGGCCGGTGGTGTTCTCGCGCCGCACCTCGTTTGTAGTGAAGCCTGGCGACGAATGGAAGACCGGTTTCAAGTGGCGCCATGCCAACCTGTTCGTGGCCATCAGCGAGATGGCGGCCGGTGAACCGCGCCGCCTGGGCATTGAACCCGTCATCATCCGCAGCGCGGTGGAGCCCCACACCATCGACGTTGAAAACGTCGCCAAGCTGGTGCAGGAATTCGACCTGGCCGGCAAGAAGGTCATGGCCACGTCTGCCGCGTTGATTCGCGACAAAGATCCCGTGACGCTGGTACGCGCCGTGGGCGAACTGGCCAAGACGCGGCGCGATTTCATCTTCCTGCACTTCGGCGCGGCCGGTGACCGCGAGCAGCAAGCCAAGGACGAAGCGCGCCGCCTGGGTATCGAAGACGTCTACCGCTTCGCGGGCTTTCGCAAAGGCGTCGAAGACTTCTACAGCATCCTTGACGTATTTGTGATGAGTTCAGAAGAAGAAGCGCTGGGCAGCAGCGTGCTGGACGCTTTCTTGCAGCATGTGCCCGTGGTCTCCACCGACGCAGGCGGCCTGAAGGAAAGCTTGGCCGATGGCCGAGGCGTGCTGGTGGCCGTGGGCGACCATCAAGCCATGGCAGCCGGCATGGCCCGCTGCCTGGACGACGCGGCATTCCGTAAAGACGTCACCGAACGCGCGTATGAATACGTGAAGAACGAACACGACGTGCAGAAGATGGGGAACCGGTATCTGGCGCAGTTCGAGCGGTTGTTGGGGCGGGCTTAGGCAAGGGCGCGGTCTTTTAGCGCCTGTGGGTTAAGCCGACGGAGGGAGTCTGGGTGGGTGTTCCAGCTGAGACCATTGCGTCAAACGCGCCTTGGCCCATTGCGTAGCCCAGTCAAAATCCGGCAAATGATGCGTACGAATCCGCTCCCAAGCCAGACGCTGCGATTGCCGCTGCGCCATGTGCGACAGCGCGGTATCTATCCCTTCCAGCTTGGCGTTTAGCAACGTCGCCAGCGCTTTTTCAGGGACGGCGCCCGCTGGCCCTTCTGTTTGAAGGATCACCCAATCGAACAAGTCGCGTGCGGTAAGCGCCCATCCACGGAAGAATAGTTTCTTGGCTAGGACTTCCGCGGGAGACTCCATCGGAAAGCTCGTTTCGTCGGCAGGCGGATTCCACGTGTTTGTCGAGGCGGGAAGCAGGGGGGCGGCGACGACAAAGTCGATTTCGCCTTCGGCAAAACGCAATTTCACGTGCGCGTTGTCTTCGTTGTATCCGGCAAGCTCGCTTTCAAACATATCGTTCAGGCGTGGCGAAATGTAGGGAAGCCAAGCGGGCGAATCAACGAAAAGATCGACGTCGTCGCTGATTCGATGGTCTAGCGCCAGCATCAGGCGTGTGCCGCCGCCCAATACGGGCTTAAACGATTCGCCCCCATGATGGCGGGCGTCGTCAACGAGCCTTTGCGCACGCGCTTCAAGTGTTCTCCACGGGCCGGCCTCGCGATGCTTTTGGATATCGGCAAGCGTGGTCTTGGTCACAGGACCCCCTCGAGCGCTTGCTCCCATTGTTCTACCCGGGGTAGTCCGAATTGCTCGCGAGCCCGTTGATAGAGTGCGTGCGCCTCTTCTAGCCGGACGCCAGCTTCAAAGCTGGCCCTGCCAATAAATTCGGGTTCGAGTTCAATGAACATGTTGGCCAGGAGTTCTTGTACAAGTTCGTCGCCCGAGGCCGAGGAGAGATCGCCGCCGCGCAATGCGGCAGCAACGTCGCGGGGTTCCACCACGCGCCCGTATGGGGCGTTGAGGTGAGTCGCGATCATCTCAAGGTACTTGGTGGAATGCGTATACACGGAATGCTCCTGTGCGGGGCGTTTTGGCGCCTGTCGCCGAGTCGTTTCGTATTATCCACTGGCCAGGCGCCCTTTGTGCCATTCTCAATTCACCCCCGCACATCAATCCTGGTTTCGAACTTGGCGCGGTGTACTGAAAAGAACGTGCGCACGTTGCGCACGTTGGCCTGGGCGGTGAACGCGCGGTGCACCAGCGCGTGGTAGGCGGGCATGTCTTTTACCTGGGCGATCACCACGAAATCCGGTCCTGGCGACACGCGGTAGCACTGCAGCACCGCCGGTTCGGTCAGCATGCTTTGTTCGAACGCATCCAGGCTCTCGGCCGCTTGCACGTCCAGCGTGATCTCGACGATCGCCGTCAAGGTGCTGCCCAGTTTTTCAGCGGCAAGTATCGCGACCTGCCTTTCGATGACCCCTTCGTCCACCAGGCGCCGAACGCGGCGCAGGCAGGTGGGGGGCGACGCATGCACGCGTGCCGCCAGATCCTGGTTGGTCAGCGAGTTGTCGGCTTGCAGCTGCTCGAGGATGCGCAGATCCAAATCGTCCAGTTCAGGCGGGGAAATCGACGTGTTGTGCATGATTAATTCAAAAATGACGATTTGAAGAAAGATTATTTAATCACAAATCTGTAAGTGAATTAACTTTCAAATTCGTCAACATTAAGAAATCATATTTCTTTCCGCCTCGCGCACAATGCGTCGGTACACGAACTTAAGCGGAGTCTTCCTATGTGCGGCATTGTTGGCGCCGTCGCCCAGCGCGACATCACCCCTATCCTGGTTGAAGGTCTGAAGCGGCTGGAATATCGCGGCTACGACTCTTGCGGCGTCGCCGTGTACGCCGACGGCAATCTGCGCCGTACGCGCAGCACGCAGCGCGTGGCCGAGTTGGCGGACCAGGTGGCCCAGGACAAGGTCCAGGGTTTCACGGGCATCGCCCACACGCGTTGGGCCACCCACGGCGTGCCCGCCACGCACAACGCCCACCCGCATTTTTCGCACCTGGGCAACGACGAACCGCGCATCGCGCTGGTGCACAACGGCATCATCGAAAACCACGACGAACTGCGCGCTGAGCTGCAGGCCGTGGGTTACGTCTTTGAAAGCCAGACCGACACCGAAGTCATCGCGCACCTGGTGAACCACCTGTACGCGGGCGACCTGTTCGAAGCGGTGCAGAACGCCGTGCGCCGCCTGCATGGCGCGTACGCCATTGCCGTGTTCTGCCGCGACGAGCCGCATCGCGTGGTGGGCGCGCGCCAAGGTTCGCCGCTGGTGGTGGGCGTGGGTCAGAACGAGAACTTCCTGGCGTCCGACGCGCTGGCGCTGGCCGGCACGACCGATCAGATCATCTACCTGGAAGACGGCGACGTCGTCGACCTGCAGCTCTCGCGCGTGTGGATCGTGGACGCCAACGGCAAGAACGTGGACCGTGAAGTGCACACCGTGCACGTGCACACGGGTGCCGCCGAACTCGGCCCGTATCGCCACTACATGCAAAAGGAAATCTTCGAGCAGCCGCGCGCCGTTGGTGACACGCTGCAAGACATCGAATCGATTTCGCCCGAGCTGTTCGGCGACGAGGCCTACAAGATCTTCAAGGACATCGATTCGCTGTTGATCCTGGCCTGCGGCACGAGCTACTACGCCGGCCTGACCGCCAAGTACTGGATTGAATCGCTTGCGAAGATTCCGGTGGCCGTTGAAATCGCCAGCGAATACCGCTACCGCGACAGCGTGCCCAACCCGCGTTCGCTGGTCGTCACGATCTCGCAGTCCGGCGAAACCGCCGACACGCTGGCGGCGCTGAAGCACGCGCGTTCGCTGGGCATGGACAAGACGCTGACCATCTGCAACGTGTCCACCAGCGCCATGGTGCGCGAGTGCAAGCTGTCGTACATCACGCGCGCCGGCGTTGAAATCGGCGTGGCGTCGACCAAGGCTTTCACCACGCAGTTGACCGCGCTGTTCCTGCTGACGCTGGCGTTGGCGCAAGTGCGCGGCCACCTCAACGACGAGCAGGAAGCCGAGCACCTGAAGGCGCTGCGCCACCTGCCCGTGGCCATTGGTTCGGTGCTGGCGCTGGAGCCACAGATCATGGCCTGGGCCGACCGCTTCGCGTCCAAGGAAAACGCCCTGTTCCTGGGCCGTGGCATGCACTACCCGATCGCGCTGGAAGGCGCGCTGAAGCTGAAGGAAATCAGCTACATCCACGCCGAAGCCTACCCGGCCGGCGAACTCAAGCACGGCCCGCTGGCGCTGGTGACGGAACACATGCCCGTCGTGACCATCGCGCCCAAGGACGAGCTGCTGGAAAAGCTGAAGTCCAACATGCAGGAAGTGCGCGCGCGCGGCGGCGAGCTTTATGTGTTCGCCGATGCCGACAGCAAGATCCAAAGCGCCGAAGGCATGCACGTGATCCGCATGCCGGAAAACTACGGCAAGCTGTCGCCGATTCTGCACACGATCCCGCTGCAACTGCTGTCGTATCACACGGCCTGCGCCCGGGGTACGGATGTGGACAAGCCGCGGAATCTGGCGAAGAGCGTGACGGTGGAGTGAGGGAAAGGGGGCTAACGCCTGACTGACGCTAAGCAACGTAAAATGTCAGGCTTCCAGCCTCTACCTGCTTCTCTTATGAATCTTGAACGACTACGTCGCGAATTTCCCGACTTCGACATAACCACCCTGCCGCCCCTTCCCGAAGGGTATTTCGACACGTCGAGCTATATCGATGCGGCTCCTTCATTCGAGAACAAGGAGCGCGGTTTGAAGGTGTATGTCGACTACGCCAACTATGCCGACCGCGAATCGGGCAGGAGCCAGCGCTTCTGTGTTTCGCGCTACGACGAGGAAGCTGGCGACTTCGAGGACGTCGCCCTGTCGACTAACGATTGGGCCGAAGTCACGCGCTTCCTGACCGCCTGAACGGCCTCGTCAGGGGCGATCGGTTTCCGTCCCGATCGTCGATGATTGATCCCGCGCTCCGCGCAGCGGCAAGGTCGGCTAGCGGTCCGCCAGCGCCCACGCCGCTGCGGACTCAATCGATGGTCGCGCCGGACTGCGCCACGATCGGCGCCCATTTTTCGCGCGCGCTACGGATCTGCTGGCCGAACTCGGATGGCGTGGACGTCAAGGGCGTTGCGCCGATATTCAGGATCTTCGCTGTCGTGGCCGGCTCCTGCGAGATTTCGGTGATCGTCTTGGACAGGATCGCAAGCGTCTGCGTGGGCAGGCCTTTGGGCGCCGCCACGCCGAACCACACCTCGACGTCATAACCTGGCACGCCGGCCTCGGCCATGGTCGGCACGTCGGGCAGCAAAGGCGAGCGCCTGGCGCTGGTTACGGCCAGGGCGCGCAGGCCGCCGGCCTTCACCTGCGGCAAGGAACCCGGCAGGTTGTCGAACATCAACTGGATCTGGTTGGCCAGCAGATCAACCATCGCCGGGCCGCTGCCCTTGTAGGGGACGTGCGTGAACGACGTGCCGGTCATTGCCTGGAACAGTTCACCCGAAAGATGGTTGGTTGTGCCGTTGCCGGCCGAGCCCATGTTCAGGCTTGCGGGCTTGCCCTTGGCATAGGCCACCAGTTCCTCCACGCTCTTGGTCTGGACCTTGGGATTGACGACCAGGATGTTGGGTACGCTGGCGAACAGCGCGATGGGGGTGAAGTCCTTGTCCGGGTCGAATGGCAGCCGCTTGTAGAGGGAAGGGTTGATGCCCAAGGTGCCTTCGGTGGCGAACAGCAGCGTGTACCCATCGGCGGGCGCCTTGGCAACGAGGTCCGTGCCGATGTTGCCGCCGGCGCCGGGTCGATTGTCCGCCACGACTTGCTGGCCAAGTTTCTCCGAAAGGCGCGCGGCCAACACCCGGCCCAGGTTGTCGGTGCTGCCTCCCACGGCGAATGGGATGATCAGGCGAATCGGCTTCGTCGGGTAGTTATCCGCGGCCGCGATGGATGAAAATGCCAGCGCCGAGGCGGCGGCAAGCGTGTTGGCAAGCTTCATGAGGGAACCCCTTGTGTCGTTGTGTATTAGGAATGGAGGCGTAGGGATACGCCTTAGTGCAGCGGCGCCGAAGCCAGTGCCGCTATCTCTTGTTTGAGCGTGGCGCGCGCGGCGGCGACGGAAGCGCGGCGCGCCGCCGCCAGCGTCCTGGCCGCCTCCAGGGCGTCACGCAGTTCGGCAATACGTTGGGCCGACAGGATCGGTGCGGGGCCGCCTTGGGCCGAACGGGCCTGCACGCTGGCCAGCGGATCCAGGCATCGCTGCACCGATGCCGCGCCCAGGCGGATGTCGCGTCCGGTCTGTTGCGAGGCGGCGGCGTTGACCATTTCCGCCGTGATTTCGTCAGCCGCCAGGTCGGCATCAAGGGCCTGGCGCACCACCGCGCCCACCACATGATGGGCCTCGCGAAACGACAGACCCGACTCGCGCACCAGGGCGTCGGCCAGGTCGGTCGCGGTCGAGAAATCGGTTCTGGCCTTGCGCAGCATGGTTTGTTCGACAGGTTCCGCGGCATCCAATACCAGGCGGAACAGCGTCAGGCAGCGGATACACTCGTCGGCGCTTTCCCAGAAGCTGCGCATGCTCTCCCTGTTGCCGTCGCCGCTATGCGTGAAGTGGGTGCCTTTCACCGCCGTCATCGAGCCGGTGAACAGCGCGATCAGGTGGCTGGTCTTGCCTTTCAAATACTCGACCACCACGGGGTTCTTCTTCTGCGGCATGATGCTTGACGTCCCCGCGACGCGATCGGGAAAGTGGATGAGCCCGAACTCGGGGGTGGCCCATACATAGAAGTCCTGGGCAATCCTTCCCCAGGTCAAGGACGCGATGGTCATGGCCGACATCAGTTCCCAGGCGAAATCCCGCGACGCCACGGCGTCGAGCGAATTGGCCACGCAATGGCCAAAGCCCAGGAGTCGCGCGGTGTCGTCGCGCCGGATGGGGAAGGTCGTGCCCGCAAGCGCGCCAGCGCCTAGCGGACAGGCATCAATGTGAGTCAGCGCCTGCTCGATGCGGGCGGCATCGCGGGCAATGGCGTCCGCGGCCGCGATCAGGTAATGGCCGTAAGTGATCGGCTGCGCCGATTGCAGGTGCGTGTAGCCCGGCATGACCACATCGGCGTACTGCTGCGCGCGGGATATCGCCACTTCCCGAACGTTGTTCAGCGCGTCGAGCACGTCTAGACCAGCATCGCGCGCCCGCAACCGGTCGTGGGTGGCAAGGATGTCATTGCGGCTGCGCGCCACATGCAGACGGCCCCCTGCCTCCGCGCCCGCAAGGCGCATCAACTGCGCTTCGTAGTTGAAATAGGCGTCTTCACGCTGTGGGTCCAGCGGCACCGCCGCGGGGCCATCCCGTTCCATTTGCTGCAGCGCCTGCGCCAGGCCAATCGCCGATTCCCGAGGCATCAGGCCAGCGTGCGCCAGCATGAGCAAGTGCGCCTGGTTGATGTCGGAAAGATAGACGAAGCCGCTGTTGAACTCGCGGTTCAAGCGCGGCAGGTAGATGTGGTCGCAGACTTCCTGGGCGGTGGCTTGCTGCAAGCGGCGACTGACCTTCGATTCCATGCTTTTTCTGCTCCTTTTGCGCGCGCTGACTGCTCGCTGAGATTGGAATGAAGTATGGAAATCGAACATCATTACGTCAAATGACAGTATTCCGCCTGCGCATGCAATTTTGATATGCTGTGTCGCCCAGGCAGGAGAACCCACGGATGAAGTTCAAGCACATCGAGACCTTTCGCGTTGTGATGCTGACGCGATCCATGACGCTGGCGGCCAGTCAGCTCCACACGTCTCAATCGAACGTCAGCCGCGTCATCGGCCAACTGGAAAGCGCAACGGGATTTCGTCTTTTCGAACGTCGTGCGGGCGGCCTCGTTCCCACCCCTGAAGCCGAGGCGTTCTACCAGGAAGTGCAACGCGCGTTTCTCGGTATGGATGCGCTGTCCGACGCGGCCCGCCTGATCCGCCAGGTCGGGCCCGGCACGTTGCGCATCGGCGCGGTGCCGTCGATTGCCATGTGTGTCATGCCCAAGGTCATGCGGACGTTCCGCCAACGCTACCCGGACGTGCCGGTGTCGATACACACAGGCGACTCACCGATGGTCGCGAAGTGGACCGCGACGCGCTACTGCGACGTGGGCCTGGTGTCCTATCTTGCCGACACGCCAGGCGTTACCGCGAGCCTCTGGGCACAGGAGGAGGGAGTGTGCATCGTGCCGAGCGGGCACCGCCTGTCGCGCAGGCGCAAGGTCAATGCCCGCGACCTGGATGGAGAGCCCTTTGTGTCATTGACGCAGGGCGACGGCACCCGGGCGGCAATCGATGCCGCTTTTGAGCCGGATCGCCGCAAGCTCATCCTGGACACGCCCTACGCAGCGACTATCTGCCGCATGGTGGCGATGGGGTTGGGCGTGAGCGTGATCAATCCCCTGGTGATGCGACATTTGAAGATCCCGGGCGTGGTCAGCCTGCCCTTTGCGCCGACGGTTGTATTCTCCCGCCACATCCTGGCGGCGCAACAGCAGGCCACGTCGAACTTGACCGCCGCATTCCTAGACTGTCTTCGCGGCGAGTAAGGTTGCCCGGGGCCTGCTTCGTGGGTTCAAGTCGCTTTGCCTGTCACCAGGGGCCAGAAGGTAGCGAGATGTCTGCATCAAGCGGTCAAATCACCCCGACACGGCTGGTGCCTCCTTGGGTCACGATTTGCACCCGCTGCCCCACTGAGATGGGCACATCGGCCTCCTGGGCGATGACGCGTACTTCGCCGTTGTCCAACTGCACCGTTATTTCCAGCCCCGCGCGGCGCGCTGAGGCATTCTCGATGGCGTTGCCGGCTGCCGCGCCTCCGATCAAGCCTCCGACCGTGGTCAAGCGTCTGCCGGATCCGCCGCCGATTGCGTTACCGGCCACCGCGCCAAGCGCGCCGCCCGCAATCAATCCCGCGCCGGAACTGCCGGACGACTGGATGGTGATGCCTCGTACGGCGACCACCGTGCCCAACACAACAGTCTGAGCGCGTTGGGCCTGGTCGAAGGTGTAGACGCGCGACGATGCGCTTTGCTGGGCGCAGCCTCCCAGGGCCATCGCCGCCGCGCCGACTAGCAGCGCGAATCGCAGGCGTCGACCGCGCGTCAGATTAATGCATAGGTTCATGATCAGTCCTCGAAAGATACGGAATTGAGACGAGTGTGCGGAAGAGGCTCAGGGCGTCTTGCCTGGGGCCTGCGTCGACGCAGGTGCCGGTGGCGCCGCGCTGTCTGGGAGGGTGGGCGCACGGTGCAGCCGTCCTTGCGCGTCGATCACGCCGATTGGGCGTCCGTTGAAGAACAGCGCGCGGTAAGGCGTCCAGCGCATGGGTTTGCCGTCCACGGCGTCGTAGCCCGATGCTTCAAAATCGTATTCCCAGCCCGCAATCTGCTGGCCATCCGCGTCCGCCACCGAGGTTTGCTTGAGCGACGCCGCATAGCCCGCATCCCGGTAGCTGATATACCGCGTGGGTGGCAGGCTGTCGCGCAGCACGGACAGGTATTGATATAGGTCTTCCTCGCTGGGCGGTGTGCCGTAGCGGGCTTGGTCGCCACGGTCAGTGGGCTGGTTGACGCATCCGGCAAGCATGCCGAACGCGCAGGCAAGCGCAAATCGTTTCATGAACAGTCCTCCTCAAGAACAAAAGGCCATCCCGGCTAACAAGGCCGCCGGAACGCCAGTCACCGCCAACCACGACGTAGCGGTCGCGCGAGTGCGCAGGGATGTGCGGTCGCCACTTGGCGGCTCACATCGAAAACAGAAAAGGAATCATCACGACGCTGACGCATAAGGTCACCAGCATCAGCGGCGTACCCACCTTCAAATAGTCGACAAATCGGAAGCCGCCGGCCACGCTGACCAGCGCGTTGGCGGGCGTGGAGACGGGTGACATGAACGCCGCCGAACAGGCGATCGCAACCGCCATGACATAGGGATGGGGCTCGGCATGAATGGCTTCGGCCAAGCTGATCGCGACCGGTCCCATCAACACCGCCGTGGCGGTTCCCGAGATCACCGTGCCGAGCGCGATCGTTGCGCCGAACAGCAAAGCGATCTGGCCGTGCGCGCCCCAGGTTTGAGACAAGCGCAGCAGGTTCTCGGCGGCCAGATCAACCCCGCCGGTGTGGTCCAGCGCAATCGCGAACGGCAGCATGCCGATGATGAGGATGAGCGCGCGCCAGTTGATGGACCGATAGGCAATGTCCAGTGTGATGCAGCCGAATAGCCCCATCAACAGACAGCCGATCAGGCCGGCAATGACGATAGGCACCCAGCCGGTGAGCATCAGCGCAATCGTAAGCACCATGACCAGTACAGCAGCGGGCGCACGTCCCGGCACGGCCACCACCGCATCGGTTTCCACTGGCAGCGCAAGGCTCACGAGATCATGCTCGACAGACTGCAACGCGAAAATTCCCTTCCACGGCCCGACCACCAACGCCGTGTCGCCCGCGCGCAGGGCGAGTGTGTGTACAGGGGCCTGCGATTGTCCATGGCGCCACACGCCGACCACGAACAGCCCATGTCGGCGCAGCAACGCTGACTTGCGGGCCGAGGCACCCACCAGGCGAGAGTCCGGCGGGATGATCACCTCGACCATGCCCACGTCGCGCGATTGGTCAGAGAAATAGTCGCCGGTCATGGGCAAGATGCGCAGTTCGTGGCGCCGGCAATATTCGCCGATCGGAAATGCCTCGTCGTCGATGTCCAGGAGCAAGACATCCTCGGCCTCCAGCAGCGCGTCATCGGTGGCCTCGAGCACCGCGCGGCCGAACCGGGCGCTACGTTCGATTGCGACCACGCATGCCCGCGCGCCCAGTTCCTCGTGGCAGACCTCAAGCCGCATGCCTACCAAGTCGGAGCGGGGATCAACGTGCAAGCGGTAGGCGCGTTTGCGCAAGGTATATTTCTCGACCCAGCCCGACAGACTTGGGCGCCGCGAATGCGAGCTGCGCGGAGGCTCCGTGGGCAGAAAGCGCCGCGCCACCAATAGATACGGGATCGCCACAGCAAGCACCGCCAGGCCGATCGGCGTGAAAGCGAAGAAGCCGAAACCCGTGTGCCCAGCGTAGACCAGCGCACTGTTGAGCACCAGATTCGGCGTGGTTGCCACCAGCGTCATCATGCCGCTGATGGCCGCCGCCGCGCCCATCGGGAACAGCACCTGGCGGCTCGATACCGCGGTCTGTTGCGCGATCCGCAGGATGATAGGGATGAAGATGGCGACCACTGCCGTCGAACTCATCACCGATCCCATCGTCGCCACGGCGCCCATGATGAGTACGATGAGCCGCTGCTCGCGTGTTCCCCCCTTGTGCAGCAGCCAATCGCCCACGGCCTGGGCCACGCCGGTGCGCACCAGCCCCTCACCGATCACGAACAGGCAGGCGATCAGGATCAGGTTGGGGTTGGCGAAGCCTGCGATCGCCTCTCGATAGCTGATCGTTCCGCTCAACGGCAGCACCACGATCACCATCAGCGCGACCGCGTCCGCACGGGGCCGGCCGATCAGGAAGAGCACGATCGCCACGCCGAGCAGCGCAAGAACGAGAGCGAGATCGGGCGTCATGGTGAAGGCCCCCGGGCTCAGGGCGCGATGGCGCCGGCAGTGAGCGTCCAGACGCCGTAGACGCAGCCGGCCAGCACTGCCGCGAACACCGGCCATTCGCGTGCGGAGAACACGGCGCCAGCCTGCTCTCGCCGCACGCGCAAGAACAGCAGCGTGCCAGGCGCGTACACCAGCGTCGACAAGGCGAAGTATTGCAGCCCACCCGCATACATCATGCCGACGGCGTAGATGCAGGCAATGCCGCCCAGCGCGATCTCATAGCCGCTGCGCCGGCTCCAGCGCGGGCGGGTCTGCCTGTCGCGCCAGGCGGTCAGCAGCCCAAAGCCGGCCACGAACAGGTATGGCATCAGGCTCATCGAACTGGCCATGTGTTTGATGAGCACGAAGGTGTCGTCGGTGAACAAGGTCACGATGAGGAACACCTGCACGAATCCGTTGCTTAACCAGAGTGCCGCGGCCGGCACGCCATGGCGGTTCTGACGGCCCAGGATGGCCGGCATCGTGTCGGCCTTGGCGGCCGCGTGCAACACCTCGGCGGCCAGCAGGACCCACGACAGGTAGGCCCCACCAACCGAGATCATGAGGCCGATGCTGACCATCACACTTCCCCATGGCCCCACCACTTCACGCAGCACGCCCGCCATCGATGGGTTGCGCAGCGCCGCCAGTTCAGCGCGCGGCAAGATGCCATAGGACAGCAGCGTCACCGCCACCAGCAATGTCAATACCAACAGAAAGCCGATGATGGTGGCGGCGGCCACATCTTCGCGCCGCCGCGCGTAGCGCGAATAGACGCTGGCCCCTTCCACGCCCAGAAAGACGAACACCGTCACCAACATCGTGCCCCGGACCTGTTCGAGCAAGCTGCCGCCCACCGACGCGCCCTCTTGGATGTTGGCGAGCAGCACGTCGGTATCCAGCGCGACCGCCACACACGCGACGAAGATCAGGATCGGCACGATCTTGGCGATGGTGACCGCCAGGTTCATGCCGGCCGCCTGACGAATGCCGCGCAGGATGGCGAAGTGCACGCTCCAGAGCAACAGCGACGACACGAGTACCGCGGCGACGGTGTCGCCGTCGCCGAACCCTGGAACCACCGCGCCTAGCGTGGCCTTGAAGACGACGAAGTAGCTGACATTGCCCAGGCACGCCGCCGTCCAATAGCCCAGCGCCGCCAGGAAGCCGATATAGCGGCCAAAACCGGCCTTGGCGTAGGCGAAGATGCCGGCGTCAAGATCGGGGCGCCGGCGTGCCAGGTACTGGAACACCAGCGCGAGCGTCAGCATGCCAGTGCCGGAGATGGCCCAGGCGAGCAGCCCTCCCACCGGCCCCGTATAGCGCGCGAACAGGGCCGGCAGCGAAAAGATGCCGGCGCCGACCATGGAGCCGACCACCATGGCGACCAGCGCCAGCCGTGAGAGTTTTGCCGTCTCGTTGCTCATCCCATGCTCCCCCTGCGGCGTCAGATGACCGGGTGCGTCAGACCGGGTCGCGGATAATCGGGCACGTCATGCAATGCCCGCCGCCCCGGCCGCGTCCAAGCTCGGCGCCCACGATGGACACAACTTCGATGCCGGCTTTGCGCAGCAGCGTGTTGGTGTAGACGTTGCGGTCATAGGCCATCACGACGCCGGGCGACAGGCAAACGAGGTTGGCGCCGCTGTCCCACTGCGTGCGTTCGCGCACGTAGGCATTGCCGCCCGTCTGCACCACCCGCATCTTCTTCACGCCCAGCGCCTCGCCGATCACCTCCACCAGCGAGCCCTTGTCTTTGTGCAGTTCAAGCGTGCCGGGCTTGCTGCCTGGCCGATACGAGAAGGCTTGAATCTTGTCGACGATGTCGGGATACATCAGCAGGCAATCCCGATCGGCGAAGGTCAGTACCGTGTCCAGGTGCATCGCGGCCCGCAGCTTGGGCATGGCGGCGACGATCACCCGGTCGGCGGCGTCCTGTTCGAACAATGCCGCGGCGAGCTGGCTGATCGCCTGGCGCGAGGTCCGCTCGCTCATGCCGATCAGCACGGTGCGGTTGCCGATCGGCATCACGTCGCCACCCTCCAGCGTGGACAGCCCATGGTCGTGCACCGGGTCACCCCACCAGACGTTGACGCGGCCGGCAAAGTCGGGATGGAAGCGATAGATGGCGGTCGTGAGGATGGTTTCCTCATGGCGCGCAGGCCAATACAGGGGGTTGAGCGTGACCCCGCCATAGATCCAGCATGTGGTGTCACGCGTGTAGAGCGTGTTGGGCAATGGCGGCAGCAGGTATTCGGTGACGCCGGCCGCCTCTTTGATGAGCGCCAGCTGTTCACCACCAATGTCTTCGGGAAACTCTTCGGTGGAAAGCCCCCCGATAAGCGTCTCGGCCAGCTTGCGCGGCGGCAGGGATTCCAGATAGCCGCGTATCTCGTCCAGCAGGCCCAAGCCAAGCTGATTGGCCACGATCTGGTTGTCGAGAATCCATGTGCGCGCTTCGGGCAACGCCACCGTCTCGGCCAGCAGATTGTGCATCTCCACGACATCGACGCCACGGTCGCGCATCTTGTTCATGAAATCGAAGTGATCGCGCTTGGCGTTATCGACCCACAGCACGTCGTCAAACAGCAGCGCGTCGCAGTTTGACGGCGTCAGCCGCTCATGCGCGCGGCCTGGTGCGCAAACCATGACTTTACGCAGCACGCCGACTTCAGAGTGCACGCCAAATTGTTGATTTTCCGACATGACCTTCTCCCTTAAAGGTTAAATAACGATCCAGCCGCGGATCAGGCCATCGATGGCCGCTCCACAACCGACCGCAGCGATCACGAAGACCACCAGTTCCACCTGCGTAAAGAGTCGTTGCCCCTGCTCCCGGCGGGCCCAGTAATAAAGAATGGTGCCGGGCGCATACAGCAAGGCGGCCAGCAGCACGTACTTCAGGCCGCCCGCGTAGATCATGAAAGCGCTGTAGAACGCAGCGATGCCTGCCAGCACCAGGTCGCGCGTGCGGGCACTGTCGCCCTCGTATGTCTCGCCTCGATGCGCGAGCATGAAGCCGAACGCCGCCACCAGCAGATAGGGAATCAGCGACATCGCGCTGGTAAGGTTGAGCATCAGCGAGAAGGCGTCGGTGGACCAATACGTGCTGATCACGAACAACTGGATGATGATGTTGGTCAACCACAGCGCGGTTGCCGGAACGCCGTTCTTGTTTTCGCGAGCGAAGATCCGCGGCATGTCTTTGTTCTTTGACGCGGCGAACAACACCTCGGCGCAGATCAGTGACCACGCCAGGTACGCGCCCAACACCGAAATCAACAGACCCACACTCACGAACACGGCGCCCCATGGGCCAACCACGGAGGCAAGCACGCCGGCCATTGACGGCTGACGCAGGCCGGCGATTTCGCCCTGTGGCAGCGCGGCGTACGGCAGCAAGGTCACCAGCACCATCAGGCTCAGGGCGGTGACGAAGCCGATCAGCGTTGCCACGCCTACGTGCGAACGCTTTGTCGCGAAGCGCGAATACACGCTGGCGCCCTCAATGCCCAGAAACACGAACACGGTCACCAGCATGGTGCGCCGCACTTGGTCAAACAGGCTGGCGCCGCTGCCGTCACCCCAGAGGTTGGCGCGAAACAGGTCCAGCTTGAAAGCGATGGCGAGCATCACGATGAAGACCAGGATGGGAATGATCTTGGCTACCGTGACGACCGCGTTGATGATGGCGGCCTGCTGCACGCCGCGCAGGATCACGAAATGGAACGTCCAGATTCCTGCTGATGCCGCCAGGATCGCGATCACCGTGTTGCCGTCACCAAACACCGGAAAGAACGCGCCGAGCGTGGATTTGATCAGCACCCAGTACGACACGTTGCCTATGCAACTGCCGATCCAGTAACCGAAGGCGGAGAGGAACCCGAGGTAGTCGCCGAACCCCGCCTTGGCATAGGCAAACACGCCGGCGTCCAGATCTGGCTTGCGCTCTGCCAGGGTCTGGAACACGCGGGCAAGCGTAAACATCCCGGCCCCCGCGATCAGCCAAGCGATGACCGCGCCGATGATGCCCGTGGCGCCGCCAAAGGTGCGCGGCAGGGAAAAAATGCCCGCGCCGATCATCGACCCCACGACCATACCGGTCAGGGCAAGCAAACCAAGCTTCTTTTCAGCACTGCTGTTCATGGTTCATCTCCGGTAGGCTCCAAGGCCGTTCGTGGGTGGGATGCATGCGGCCGGATCCCAGGTCGGTCTCTGACGGGCGAACCCGTTGACCGGCTTGCGCTCCAGCATGAGGTGGCGGCAATGAGCATGGGCACGCCGATGAACGTGCCCGGGATGCCCCAGACCAGCCCCCAGAAGAACACCGCCAGCATCACCAACAGCGGCGAAAGCGAGAAAGCGTTGCCGGCCAGTCGGGGCTCGAGATAGCAGCCGTAGCCGATCTGGATCACGTTCAGAATCAGGAATACCGCCAGCGCGCCTTGCAGCGATTCAAACTGCACAAACGCGAAGAACGACGGAAAGAGCGTCGCCAGCAGGGGGCCAAGGAAAGGGATGTAGTTCAACAGGAACGCCAGCCCGCCCCATGCCGTGGCCAGCTCCAGCCCCGCGTAGATCGCGAACAGCCAGACCGTCACGCCCGTAAGCACGCTGGCGATCGTTCGGATCAGCATGTAGCGGCGCAGCTTGCGCGCGACGCTGCCCGCCACGGCGATCCAGTGGTCGGCACGCGGCAGCAACTGACGCAGGCGCGCTGGCGCGTCGTGCAGTTCGTACACGCCAAGCGTGATGAACAGGAACGACAGAAAAACCAGCCCGGCCATGCTGTTGAGCCGCGACAGCACTTCCTGGATTGCGCGAAGCAGCAGCGAGGCGTTGAAGTTGTCCAGGAACAGCGTCACCATGATTGCCAGCCGCGGATGCATGTCGGCCGTTTCCATGCTGAACAAGCGCTGAAGCCGCGCCGCGTTGGCGATGATCCACTGCGCCACCAGGGTGAAGCCCCACGCCGCCAACGACAGAAACAGCAGCGCCGCGGCCAGCGTCAGCACAAGCGTCAGGGTCGCGGCAAGCACCGCGCCCATCCGGGGCCGCAGCACAGCCTGCAAAGGCGCCACCAGCGCCAGGATGAAGATGGCGAACGCCAGTGGCACGAACACCGGGCTGGCCAGGTACAAAAGGCCTAGCGTGAGGAGCAGGGCGCTCCAGCGCGCCGCCGCGCTGGATAGCGGTGGGGCAGTGAAACGCGCACGGGCTGGTGGTCTCTTCATCTTGGAATCACCTCGTCCACACGGTGGATCAGATACGCATAAAACGGGTTCGACGTCAGTCGCGCCAGGGAGTCCATGCCTCCGATCAGCGCGCCTACCTCGCCCCGAATCGACAGTGCGCCGAGGCTGATTCCATACTCCTCGATGTTGTCGGGATGCTGCCCGTAGAGGCTGTCGTCGGTGGGAAACGGCAACGCGACATGCGACAGGGAATAGATATCTCGTGGATAGCGCATGCCGATCGGGAGTTCGGTCACGCGGGTCTCGCAGCGTTCGCTGATGCGCTCGACCATCTCGCTGGATTCGGCAGAGGCGTTGGTCACGATGGTGAGGCGATAGTTGCAAGGCTCGCCGGGCAGGCTTCGCGCCAGTGACCAGTCCACCCCACGGCGGAACAAGGGCCCAAGCTTGGTGGCGCGGTTCAGGTCGAACAGCACCAGGTCGCTGCCATTGGGCGGAAGACGGGCATACAGCGCATTGACGAGCGCGCGCGTACTGACCGTGAAATCCAGGACCGAATGGAAGGTCAGTATTGGCGGTAAGGCTGTCAGCGTGCCCTGCCGCTGGCGCAGGGCGATGTTTTCCTGCAAGACGTTCGTTAGTTCATACGACTGCCGCGCCGCGTTCACCGGGAACGAGTTGTACTTGAACGGGTTGAATTCAGGCACGATGTTCAGCCACGCCGCCTTGGCGAAAGCAGGCAGGATCGCCGGCAGCCCCGCAAGGCCGGCGAAGCGGGCGAACTGCGTGATGCCGATCATCGGCGAGATCAGGATCAGCCGGTCGGGACGCGCCAGCGACGGGTCGTCGATCGCTTCCATCGCGGTCATCAGCGCAAGCGCTCCGCCGTTGGAGAACCCGACGATATGCAGGGGCAACGGCGCCGGCACCAGCCGCCGCCCTTCGCGCACGGCCAGGCGCGTGGCGGCCAGCCAATCTTCCCAGCCCGCAGCGGTCAACGCGGCAGGCACGGTTCCATGACCCGGCAACCGGATTGCCACCACGGCATAACCTGCCTGGCGATAATGCACCGCCAGGTGGCGCAGGCTGTACGGCGAGTCGGTCAGCCCGTGCAGCAGCACCGCCACGCCGGCGGGCGTGCCCTCGGGCTTCAGCACATACGAGCGGTTCCAGTCATGGGCGAAATTCGCGGGATGCACGGCGGCGCCGCTGAAGTAACGGTTGCTCTCGACGCGATCCTGCCGCTCTAGCTGCTCGCTCACATGTTCGCGGACCTGCTCGAATATCTTCTGCTCGCGAGCCAGATAATCTTGCCAGGTGCTATGCGCGAGGGTCTCGCGGTCGAGCTCGTCGGGCACGTAGGTGTGCCACACGGCCAGGGGCGGGCTCTGCTGAATGTCATACAGCCGCAGGCCGATCACGGTCACGACGCACACAAGCAGGACCAGCGCCAGGATGCGCAGCGCGCGGCTCAGGCGCGGCCAACGGCGCCCGCTCATTGTCCGCTCCGTGCGGCTTGCGTGACGACAGGGTCGTCGAGCCCCCCGCCCAGCGCCACGTACAACGACACCCCATTCTGCAGGGCGGCCGCGCGCAACATCAGCAATTGCAGTTCGGCGCTGAACAGATTGCGCAGCGCATCCATCACTTCCAGATAAATCGAGATGCCGTTTTCGTAGCGCAATTTCGCGGTCTCAGCCAGCCGGGTCTGGGCCTGGATCGCCGCTTCCTGCACGGCCAGTTGCTCGCGTAACTGCTGGCGTCGGACCAGGCCGGTTGCGACCTCGCTGAAGGCAGTCTGTACCGTCTTCTCGTACAGCGCGACGCGCTCCTCGCGCTGCGCGAGCGATAGGTCGACCGCCGCGCGGCGCTGGCCGAAGTCGAACAGCGGCAAGGCAGCGCCGGCGCCGAAGGTCCACACTTTGTTGGGCCCCTCGAAAAGCCCCGAAAGCTCGCCCGAGGCATAGCCGAACGAGGCGGTCAGCGCGATGCGGGGAAACAACGCTGCCCGCGCGACGCCGATATTGGCGTCGGCGGCGGCCAGCGCGGCTTCTGCCTGGCGCACATCGGGCCGCAACAAGAGCACTTCAGATGGCAGGCCCGGGCTCAGCGCCTCGAACTGACCGGCGTTGGCGATGGGATTGGCCGGCGTTGCGGTCAGGTCGGGCCGCGAGCCCACCAGCACCCAGAGCCGATTCCAGCTTTCGGCCGTGGTGCGGCGCAATTCTGCCAACTGCCCCTCGGCTTGGGTCAGCAAAATGGCCGCCTGATCGAAATCGACGGAAGACGTCACCCCCGCGTCGAGCCGGTCGCGCGCCACCGACAGGGCATAGCGCCTTACCAGCACCGTGCGCAGCGCAAGCGCAATCCCTTCTTCGCCGGCGCGGGCGTCGTAATAGCTTGCCGCCACGTTCGCGATCAAGCTCAGGCGGAAGGCCCGCTGGCCTTCCACCGTGGCGAAGTAGTGTTGCAATGCGGCCGCGCTAAGGTTGCGCATTCTGCCCCAGAGGTCGAGCTCGAACGCGCTCACGCCGATCTGCGCGCCGAACTGACTGAATTCGATAGTGCGCGTACTGCCCGCCAGCGCGGGATCCAGGCTCGAGAGCGGCGCCTGGTTGCGGCTGGCGCTGACCCCGACATCAATGTGCGGCACCTGGTTGGCGCGCTCGATCCGATAAAAGGCGCGCGCCTGTTCGATACGCGCCGCCGCGGCCGCCAGATCACGGTTGTGGACCAGGGCCTCGCCGATCAGCATGCGCAACTGCATATCGCCGAAGAATTGCTGCCAGGCCACGTCTTGCGCGCTCGTGCCGGCCGCGGTGTAGTCGTCCGAGAACCGTTCGGGCAGCGCCACGACGGGGGCCGGCTCACGCGGCGCGAAGTTGCAAGCGCTCAACATCAGGGCAATCGCCAGCAGCAGTGTCAGGCGCGTCATGGCGCCTCCTTGGGCGCTGCGCCGGCCGGGCTGCGGCGGCCGAGCCATTTGCGCGTTGCAACGTAAAACAACGGCGTGAAGAAAACACCGAAGATCGTGGCGGTGAGCATGCTGCCCATCACGCTGGTTCCCACCGCCTGACGGCTGGCGGCGCCAGCGCCGGTGGCGAACACCAGCGGCAGCATGCCCAGCACGAAGGTGACGCTGGTCATGATGATGGGCCGCAGGCGCTGGCGCGCCGCATCCAGCACGGCCTCCTCGCGTGGCCGCCCGGCCTGCTCCTCCTGGAGCGCGAACTCGACGATCAGGATGCCGTTTTTCGCCGCCAGGCCGATGATGGTCACCAGACCGATGTTGAAGTAGATATCGGCCGACATGCCGCGTGCCAGCGTGAACGCGGCTGCGCCCAGCACACCGAAAGGCAGCACCAGCAGCACCGAGATCGGCACCGACCAGCTCTCATACAAAGCGGAAAGCAAGAGGAACACGACAACCAGCGACAGCGCCAGCAGCAGCGCCACCTGGTTGCCGGCTTGCCGTTCCTCGAACGCGGTGCCGGTCCATTCATAGGTCATGCCGGGGGGCAATACGGCGTCGGCGATGGTCTCCATTGCTTGCAGCGCATTGCCGCTGGACTGCCCGGGCGCACCTTGGCCGGATAGGGTGATGGCGGGAAATCCGTTGTAGCGTTCAAGCTGCTGTGGTCCGCTGATCCAGCGGCTGCGGGCAAAGGCAGACATCGGCACCAGCTCGCCACGATCGTTGAGCACCTGCATGTCCATCACGTCCTGCGGACTCATGCGCTGTGCCGCGTCGGCCTGCATGAACACGCGCAGCACGCTGCCGTCATGCAAAAAATCGTTCACATAGTTCGCGCCGAAGGCCAACGCAAGCGCCTGGTTGACCTGCCCAAGTTGCACGCCGAGCGCGCGGGCATGGATACGATCGACCTCAACATAGAGTTGCGGCGCGGGCGGCATGCCATCCAGCCGGATGCCGGCCAGCACCGGACTTTGCGCAGCCGCCGCCATCATGGCGCTGGCCGCCGCGCTCAGGCCCGCGCCGCCCTGGCCCGTGCGGTCCTGCACCTTGAGCGAAAAGCCGGCGGCGTTACCCATCGAGGGAATCGGCGGCGGATTAAGCGCGAAGATCTGCGCCTGCGGGATCGTGAAAAAGGCGGCATTGCTGCGCGACACCAAGGCATCGACCGACCTTTCGCGTTCCGCCCAGGGGTACAGGTCGACGAAGGACAGCGCCGCCGTCTGGCCCTGGCCGAAGAAACTGAAGCCGACGACTGACGCCACGTTACGCACTTCCGGCTGGCGCCTCAGGTACGCCTCGGCTTGCGCGACCGCCACCTCGGTGCGGTCCGCGGTCGCCCCTGGGGCGCCCGTGTACGACACGAAGAAGTAGCCTTGGTCTTCGCTCGGCAGATAGCCACCGGGAATGCGCGAAAACAGCAGGATGGTCAGCCCGCATACTGCAAGGAACGCCAGCAGCCATCGCACGGGATACTTGAGCATGCGCGCCAGCGCCCGCGCATAGCTGGCCGTCAAGCTGTCGAAACCCTGGTTGAACCGGTCGAACACCCAATATTTAGCGCGTGCCAGCCTGCCATGCGTGCGAGGCGGGGCAGGCCGGAACAAGGTCGCGCACAGCGCGCCGCCGAGCGACAGAGCCAGCACGGTCGATATCACGATGGAAACGGCCAGCGTGATCGAAAACTGGCGGTAGATGGCGCCGCTCGAGCCGGGAAACATCGCCATCGGCACGAACACCGCGACCAGCACCAGCGTACTGGCCACCACGGGCCCCCAGACCTGCCCGACCGCCTTACTCGTTGCGGCGCGCGCGTCGAGCTGGTCTTCGTTCATGATGCGCGACACGTTCTCCGACACCACGATCGCGTCATCATTGAGAATGCCGATGGCCACCACCATTCCAAATAGCGACAGCAGGTTGATGGATGCTCCGAACAGGTAGAGCCCGGCGCAGGTGCCGATCAGCGCCACCGGCACAATGACCGTCGGCACCAAGGTCGCACGCCAACTCTGTAGAAAGAGGAACACCATGACGGTCACGAGCAGCAAGGCCTCGACCATCGTGCCCATCACCGAGCGCACCGAGGTCACGATGAAGGGCGTCGTGTCGAAGGGGACGCTCCAGCTCACTCCCTGCGGAAACACCGATTCAAGCTCTGCCATGCGTTCGCGCACTTGCTGCGCCACGGCCAGGGCATTGGCGTCGTTGGCAAGCTGAATCGCGATCCCGGCGGCTGGCTTGCCATTGACGCTAAGTCGGAAGCCATAGTTTTCGTTTCCAAGCTCCACATGCGCTACATCGCCCACCGTGACGGTGGAGCCGTCCGGGTTGACGCGCAGGATGATGCGGCGGAATTCGGCCGGCGTGGAAAGCTGGCTCTGGGTAATGATGGGCGCGTTGAACTCCACGCCATCGGCCAGCGGCTGATCGCCCAGCGCGCCGCTAGCGGTCTGGGCATTCTGTTCCTGCACCGCGCGCATCACGTCGCCGCTACTCAAGCGGAAACTATCGAGCTTGCGCTGATCGACCCAGATGCGCATGGCGTACGACGAACCGAACAACTGCACGTCGCCCACCCCCGGGATGCGGCGCAGTTCATCAAGAACATTATTGGAGATGAAGTTACCCATCGCGACGGCGCTGACCCCGTCGCTATTGGATTGAAGCGCGATCAGCATCAGGAAGCCGCTGGACGCCTTGGTCACGGTTACGCCCAGTTGTCTTACCTCGGCCGGCAGTCGTGGCTCGACCCGGCTCAGGCGGTCCTGCACCTGGCCGCGCGCAACATCGAGATCCGTGCCAGGCAGCAGGGTCACGGTAATCTGCGCCGTGCCGTTGGCCCGGCTGACCGAAGACAGGTAGAGCAAGTCGTCGACCCCATTCATCTCCGACTCGATCACCGACGTGACGGTGCGATCGATGGTCGTCGTGTCCGCGCCGTGATAGTTCGCGTTGACGGTGATCGACGGCGGCGCGATGTTGGGATACTGCTCCACCGGCAACAGCCAAAGCGCAATGCCGCCGAACAGCAGGACGAACAGCGCCACCACCCACGCGAAAACCGGCCGGTCGACAAAGAACGCATTCATCGGGCGCCTCCGGCCCCGGCCGCGGCCGCCTGCTGCACACGCTGCCCCGGCGCAACCTTGTGCCAGCCTTCCACGATGATGCGATCCCCGGCATGCAGCCCTTCGCGTATCTCCCAACGGCCGTTGAGCTGCGCGCCGACCGCGACGCGGCGCAACTGTGCAACGTCGTCGGTCCCCACCACGTACAACGAAGCGCTCTCGGCATTGAGCTGCACGGCGCCCAGCGGCACCCAGATCGTGTTGCCGCGCGCGCCTACCCGCACCCGCCCAGTCACGAACTGACCTGGCAGCAGCACGCGTCCGGCGTTCTCGAAACGCGCGCGGACGGTTTGCGCGCCCGTGCTGGCATCCACCGTCAGGTCGGTGAAGTCGACCCGGCCCACTTCGTCATAGGGCCTGCCGTTGGCGAGTGTCAGGTGCACCGGGAAGCGGTCGCCGTCATCGAGTTGCAGCGCCCCGTGCTGCAACTCGTCAACCAGATCAAGGATCGCGGTGTTGGACTTGGGAAAGGTAGCGCTGATCGGCGAGAGCTGATTCACCTCTGCCAGCAGCGTGGCCGATGCGGCGCTTACCAGGGCGCCCTCGCTGACGAGCCCGCGCCCGACCCGGCCCGCGATCGGAGCGCGCACGACGCAACGCTCCAGCCGCAGCGTAGCGAGCGTGACCGCGGCCTGGGCGTCGGTCACGCCGGCCTGGGCCTGGCCAAGCGCAGCCACGGCGGCCTCGAATTCCTGTGCACTCACGGCCTGGCGCTTTACCAATGGACGGAAGCGGTTCACCACCGATTGCGCATTCTGCTGCACGGCTTCGGCGCGCTGTAGCATGGCCCGCGCCTGCGCCAACTGCGCGCGGTAGTCGCTGTCATCAATCTGGAATAGCGGAGCGCCTTCCTCCACGTCGCTGCCTTCGGTGTACAGCAGCTTCTGCACGATGCCATCAACGCGGGCACGCACCTCGGCGCTTCGGATCGGCACGATACGACCGGGTAACTCGATGTCTACGCTCGCCGACTCGGCCTGCACGGTGGCAAGCGTAACGAATGCGGGTGGCGGCCCACCACCCATGTTTGCGTCGCGGTCGCCACACCCCATCAGTACGACCAGCAGCAGCGGCGCGACACGGCGCACGGACCTAAGCTTGCCCTTCAGACGCATCAGTTCCTACTCCCCACTGGGCAGGTTGATCGACAGTGCTGAATAGCCGGCCCGTCGAGGCGCAGGCCTGGGTCTTACGTCAGAACGACCACTTGCCGAACACGAACAGCACGTTGCCCGTACCCTCCGTGCCCGGTATGCAGGGGCATTCCGCAAGCATTGCGGGGCGCTTTTTTATGTTGCCCTTTCAAAACCGATATCGTCGCCAATAACCGTAGTGGGGCCGATCGGAAGAGGTTCCGGATTGGCGATGTTGAGTTTCTTGAACGTGATCTTGTCCTTCCAGACTTTGCGTAGAAAGTCCTCGAACGCCATGATCGTCAACTGTTCGCCGGGGCAGCGACGATAGCCGAATCCAAATGGGGCAAAGCCCGCGTAATCGCAGACGGGAAGCGCCTTGCCGTCGGCCTCGCCAAAGACGGTACCGAAGCCGCTGTTGCGCAGCGACGCCTTGCGCCCGTCCTTGACCTCAAACGAAGTCAGGTCGAACGGACACTTGGCGAAGCCTATCTGTTTGGCCTTGGCCTCGTCGATATCGGCGCTTGTCGGTACCGCTGCGTATCGTGATGGATCGAACTTGTCGGGGTTGGTCCAATGCACGGGGTCGAGGCTCGTCGAGGTGTGTGGGCTGACGATATAGCCGTGGCGGTCGAACCGAGGTGTCTGCGTTTCGCCCAGTGCGGAAATGCTGCCGCCGTTCGGTGAAATCAGCCGGAAAAGCTCCATGACGTACGCTTCCAGCGGCGTATAAGGCGCACCCCGCGCGTTATCGGGTTCGCTTTCCATCGTTTGTTTGAAAGCGCTTCTGATCGTTGGGTCTCCGACGTCAGAGGCCAACCGGCGCATGATGTTGTAGATGGTGTTGCCCCATTGGCTGAAGGCAACGAAGTTGTGGAAGCACTCGAACACCACATCCTTGTGATTGAAGTACGCGCTGTCTTCGCCATTCTTCATCCAATACCAGGCGAAGGTCTTTTCGGGGGCCTTCGTCTTTCCGGATGCGATGTCGGCAAGTCTTTCATCGATCCATGACTTCAGGAAGTCCAGGTGGGATCGAACGATCATGTAGTTTTCGTACACGATGCGCTGCGTGGGGTCACGATAGGCCAGAACCGTATTGAAGCTCTCGCCGATCTGGCGAACGCGCTTGGGGATCTGGTCAGGTGACACGCCCAGGTGCAGGTCCCAGTACAGGTCCCAGAATGAATCCAGGTATTTGCGCATCAATGGCTGCCCGGCATTGGCGTCGGACAGGAAGCCGTCGAAGAATTTCATCACCTTCCCACCGTATTGTTCACGGTAGAGATCCGGCGTTACGGCCGACATGTAGATGCGCTTGCGGCGGTTGTCCGGGCCTCGCTTTTCCAGCCCCTGAAGGAAGACCGTCACGCCATCGGCCGGGTCGGGCCGCCAGGTTTCGCTAAGCAGACCCCATAGATCATTGGGCAGCGCATTCTCTTTGGTCAGCGCAAGGTCAATCATCGGAAGAAACGACCGTTCGCCCTCGAAAACGCTGACCAGAAAATGCGGGAGGATCACGTTTTCCACGTAGGCGGGTTCGAAGTCCTTCATGAATTGCGCACGCAGGCGAGCGGCGGTCGCCGCCAATTCGCCGGGCGCTGGCGGCGCATTGAGCGGGGGCTCGTAATGCGCCAGGACCGGCTGTGCCGATAACGCGGCAATTGAAGTGGCGCTGCCAGAGAGGAAAGTTCTACGTTTCACCGCACTTCTCCTTGTTGGAGGCAGTCGTCATTTGGTTGTTGTTTCGCCGTGCCGATCAAGTGCGAGCGTGGTCTTCATCTCCGTTGCCAGCCATACTCAAAAGTGAGTATGGCGCAGTCGCGAGGTTTGCCCTCCCGCTACAGCGCCGCCGCTCGCGAGGCCAGCTTGCGGTTGCCTTCGCTGGCGGGTTTCAAGGCCATGCGTTCTGCTGTCAGCACCTTGGCCAGGCTGCGAGCGCCATCGCGCAAGGCGGCCTCCACCAGGGTCAGCGCCAGCACATCACGCTGGGCGTGGCTGCCGCCAAAGCGGTGCGCGATCAGGCGCACGTCCCGCAGCAGGTCGGCGCTTAGCGCATAGTCCTGGCGGGCGAAGGCCACCAGCGCATGCGCCACGGGCAGGCCGACGTCACGGGTCATCATGGCATTGGTGCCGCTGCCTTGCGCCGCGGTCTCCATGGCCGCGATCAATTGCTGCGCGGCCGCACCATCGCCCGCGCCCAGGTAGGCCATCAAGGCATGCACGTCATTGAACGCGTAATAGCCCGTGCCCCCGCGCTCCTGCCATACGTCGGCCAACTGTCGCCAGCGCGGTCCTACGTCCACGTTGCGCAGCAGCAGGCGCCACAGCATGGCGGACGCATCGATCAGATCCAGGACCTGCCCGGTGGACGATTCGCGCAGCCGCTTGTCGTACAGGGCCAGCACCTCGTCGATCTCGTCGCGGTCCAGATGAAACAGCGCCAGATGCCACCAGTTGTGGATGGACAGCATGTTGTCGGTGGACCAGTCTTCGCGGCGTCCGTCCAACCATGCGATGCCTTCTTCCACCCGCCCCTGCATCTCCAGCACATGGGCCACCGCGTGCACGGCCCAGGGATCGCGGGGATTCAACTCCAGCGCTCGCCGGCCCTGGGCCTCGGCCTGGGTGTACAAGTTGGTTTCTTCCAGGCCGAAGGCATGCATGCCCAGCACGTAGCCATAGTGCGGCATCTGGCTGTTCCAGTCCGGAAGAATGCCGGCCACGCGGTCGCGCAGCATGGCCGAACGGCCAAGCAGGAAGTCGCCGATATGGCCCACCTGAAGGGCCAGCGTGTCGTGTGGGTAGTCGATGAGAATGTCGGCGTAGCGCCGCAAGGCATTGGAGAATTCGCCATTCAGCCAAGCGCGCGCGGCGGCGGTGTGGCGCCGTTCGCGCGTGTTGGCGATGTCGTGCAGGCCCTCGGCGGCCTCCACGCTTTCGCGCAACAGCGGCTCCACGCACTGGTCGCTGGCCGTGATCATCATCCCGGCGCGCAGCAAATGACCCATGACGAACACGGGGTTGTCGGCCAATGCCCGGTCAATAATCCCTACCGGATCGCCGTAATAGCCAAGAAACAGGGATTGCGCCTGTTCGTAGGTGGCCAGGGATGTTTGATCATCCGTGGAAACGGGATTGCCCCGCTCATCGGTCTGCGCCATGGTGGTCTCCTCGGATACCGCCCCGCGACGGGTTCCGACGATGTAAGCACGGATGCCGCGCGACGGCAAAGCGCAACTGCTTTAGTGCACCTGTACCGCTTGCCGTCCGGTTGACCGGTATCGAGACGCCGCGAAAACCATCCGCGCCAGCGCGGTGCGTCAACCTCGGCAAGATGACAACGCACTTCCGAGCATCACCGCAGGCATGCCTTGCCCAGCCACTAGGGGCGTTCCATCTCCTTCTTTTTCTCCTTGTCCTTTTTTTCTCCGTCGTAATGAGACTTGATGGCGAGAAACATGCCCGTGCCCAACACGAGAAGCTTGAACGTACCGAAGACTACAGGGACCCAAAAATTCATCATTTCCTCTGGACGCTGCTTCAGCAGCTTCATTTACTAGATCACGCTGCTCGATTCCAACTTGCGTTCTGGCTGGAAGAGCATGGACTCCCCGCATCCGGACAAACTCCGTGCGGCCAGCGCTATACTCCGTACAAACCTCAAAATTCTACCGCTAAAATCCATACAAACTGTTGAATTCCTCAGCTTGTATGTTTTTTGTCTCTGCGGAAGTGGCAAAAATCCATACATAAAGATAAGACATGGCTCTTTCACGTCGCCTTAAAAAAGCAAACATGTCTTGGGTGCGTCCCCTCACCGCAGGGTCCGGCTCTCGGTACCAGCAGATCGCCACGCAAATCCTGACCGCGGTGGAAGACGGTGTGCTTCGCCCGGGCGACCGCCTGCCCCCGCAGCGTGAACTCGCCCAGACATTAGGCGTTGATCTCACGACCGTCACGCGTGCGTACACGGAAGTTCGAAACAAAGGGATTTTGGAAGCTCAGGGAGCGGGTGGGACCTATGTGGCCTATTCCGGGTTGGACGCCGGAGGGACGATCGATCTGGGGATGAATATCCCGCCTTTGCTCAGCAGTGCCGAGTTTTCGCACATGCTCACGCAGGCCAGTGGCACCACGCAGGTGACGGCAAGCTCGATGGATCTGATGAGCTATCACGTGGGTGCAGGGGCCAATCGGCATCGTGCCGCAGCGGCGAAATGGCTGCAGCCGATGATTGGCAACCCGGACATTGAGCGCATCGTGATTTGCCCTGGCGCTCAAACCGCTATCGCGGCATTGCTTCTGGCCAGAAGCCAGTCCGGAGATGTCATAGCTTGCGATGCGTTGACGTACCCAGGCTTCTTGGCCGCGGCCCGCTTGCTTCAGCGCTTGGCCGTAGGGGTGAAGTCAGATGAGTTCGGCATGGATCCCGCGGACCTCGAGCGCGTGTGCGAACAACATCGTCCCGCCATGCTGTACTTGAATCCGACGATTCAGAACCCAACCGCGCTGACGCTATCCGCCGAGCGACGAATGGAGCTGCTGCGTGTCGCAGAGAAATACGCGCTGCCGGTGATTGAAGATGACCCCTACTGGCTGTTGGCCGAGCGTCCGCCAAGCACAATGTTTTCAATGGCCGCCAACACGTCTTCGACGCCGGTTTACTACGTCTCGACGCTCTCCAAATGCCTGGCGCCAGGCCTGCGAACCGCCTATTTGGTCGTGCCTTTGGGTGAGCCGTTAAGCCCGATTCTTGATGCCCTGCGTTCGCTGGCGCTGATGCCCATTCCCTGGATGACGGAAATGGCGTCGGCCTGGATAGAATCGGGCGCTGCCGTTCAATGGCTGGCACAGGTCAAGAGCGAGCTGCGGCATCGACAAGCCATCGCGGCATCGATCCTTCCGGGAAATATTCAGGCCGACCCGAATGGGCTGCACCTCTGGCTACAGTTGCCGCGTCATATCGACTTCTACCGCCTTACACAAACGGCGCTACAACAAGGCGTGAGCGTCACTGACTCGGGCTCGTTTTCCACGGGGGCCTTCAGCCCCGCAGCGCTTCGTGTGTCATTGGGCGGCGCGATCGATCGGCATCGCCTGGCGCACGGTCTGACCCGGTTGGCGGAGTTGCTTCAGGGCGATCTGGCCCAACGGGTTTCAAGCGTGGTCTGATTTGCCAAGGCGTACGGTCTTACCGCTTGGCTTCGAGTCGCCAAGCGATGCAGTGGCGCGAAGCGCTTTAAAAGGATTCCCCCTGCCGCACCGCCAGCGCCGCCGCCGCCGCGCGTGTTTCCACGCCCAGTTTGATGTAGATGTGTTCCAGGTGCTTGTTTACCGTGCGCGGCGCCATGCCCAGGATCTCGGCGATATCCCGATTGGTTTTTCCCTTGGCCAGCCAGCGCAGCACATCGGCCTCACGTGGAGTCAGACCGTAGACCGGCGCCAACGTCGCCGCCTCTTGCAACAGCAGCAAGGTCTCGCCGCTACGCCGTGATGCCGACAGACTCAAGGTCAAACGCCCTCGCGCACCGACGATCACCAAGGGTTCCGCCGCAGGTCCCGCCGCCAGATTGCCCGCCACCCAATCCGCCAAGGGCGCCGGCAGTTCCGCCGCATCTTCCGCGCAACCAAAATACGCCGCCAACCAGATCCGCGCCTTGCCCGTCTTCCAGATCGGCTGCCCGCGCGCATCCAGCGCCACCACGGCTCGCGCGGCCGCATCGATCGCATCAAAAGCCGCCGACAGGCTGCGCGCATTGCGCAAATGCGTACGCAGCCGGGCCACCACCACATCCGGGTCCAGCGGCTTGGTCACATAATCCACGCCGCCCACCCGAAACCCCTTCAACACGTGCTCGGGCTCGGTCAGGCCCGTCATGAACACCACCGGCACATTTCCCGCCGCCGGATGCGCTTTCAGGCGCGCGCAGGTTTCGAAGCCATCCATTCCCGGCATCACCGCATCGAGCAGCACGATATCCGGCACCACGAAATCCACCCGCTCTATCGCCGATTGGCCATCAATTGCCACCAGCACCTGATAGCCCGCTGCGTCCAATGCCGTGGAGAGCATTTTCAAGTTGTCTGGCGCGTCATCGACCAGCATGACGAGGTTTTTATCGGGCGTGGGCATGGTGACGCTGTACATGGTGTTTAAGCACTTGGTTGAATTCATGCAGTTGAAACTCGCCCGCCAGCGCCCGCAGATGCGTCGTCAATTCGCGCGCTTCGGCCCGGCGGCCCTGTATTTCTTCCAGCTTGGCCTGTATGCCCTTGATATAGCCCATGGCCCCCAGTTCCAGCAGCGCCTCGGCATCCTCGCGCTCCAGCGCCACCTGATGCAGATCCCCCGCCGGCAGCGCCGCTTCCACCTGCGCCACCTGCCAGTCCAGCTTGAGCAGACGGCCAAGTTGACTCAGCAAATCTTCAACCATCACGGGCTTGGCAATGAACGCGTCATGCCCGCTCTGCGCCGGGTCTTTCGGATCCAGGCCCAGGATATTGGCCGACAGCATCACGATGGGCACGGCCACGCCGTCATCACGCAAGCGCCGCAAGACTTCCCATCCCGTCATGTCGGGCATCGAGACGTCCATCAATATCAGGGCCGGCCGCAGCGTATGCACGCAGGCCAGGCAAGCCGCGCCATGCGGCGCTTCGTGTACTTCGAAGCCCAGCGGCTCCAGCAGGTCGCGAACCAGGCGGCGTTGCGAAGGCTGGTCATCCACCGTCAGGATCCGCAGCCGCTCGCCGCGATAGCCCACCACCAGTCCCGACGGCCGGGCATCGCTGCGCGGCGAGCGCACCTCCGGCAAGAACAGCTTCAGCGTGAACACGCTGCCACGGCCGACGGCGCTGCGCACCGTTAATTCGCCGCCCATGATGCCGGTCAGCATCTGGCAGATGGTCAGGCCCAGGCCCGTGCCGGAATCGGCCTGCTCGAGCGCCGCCCAACTGCGTTCAAAGGGCAGAAAGATGCGTTCCAGATCTTCGGCCGGTATGCCTCGGCCGCTATCCTCCACTTCGAACAACACCATATCCGCCGCCGACTTCACGCGCATCGACACTTGCCCTTCCGAGGTGAACTTCAGCGCATTGCTCAACAGGTTGATCAGGATCTGCCGCAGCCGCTTTTCGTCGATATGCACGATGGACGGCAGCTCCGCCGCTTCATAGCAAAAGCGCAGCCCTTTCAGCGTGCTCTGCGGCCGGAACATCTGCACGATCTGCTCCAGAAACTCCGGCAAGCGCAGTTCGCTGTTCTCCAACCTGAGCCTGCCCGCCTCGATGCGCGCGATGTCCAACAGGCCGTCGATCAGGCCTATCAAGTGCTTGCCGCTGCGATGAATCACATCAATGGCCTCGCGCCGCGCCGGTGGCAGGCTCGGGTCGCGCTGCAGAATCTGCGCGTAACCCAGAATGCTGTTCAAGGGGGCGCGCAACTCATGGCTCATGCCGCCCATGAAGCGGCTCTTGGCCAGATTGGCGCTTTCGGCCGCTTCCTTGGCCTGTTGCAACTGTGCGTCGGTCTGTTTGTGCGCCTCGATTTCACGCAGCAGCAAATGGGTCTGACGATCCGATTCCTCTTGCGCCACGCGCCGGCTTTCATGGGCCAGCACCAGCCACCAGGCCAGCACGCCGCCAATCAGCAACAGGGCGGCATACAGCTTCAGGAAGGTGGGCCGTAAACCGGAAGGGTCCAGGCCGGCCCGCATGTGACTGGCGTACTCCTGGTAGTAGATCAAGCCCAGGATGCCGCCCAGCAGCGACCCCATCCCCGCCACGATCAAGAGGTAGTGGCCCAGGCGGCTATGCAGCAGCGGGGTGACCCGCGCCGGCAACAGCCAGCCCAGGACCGCCTGCACCTGATCCTTCAAGCGTCCCTGCTGTTTGCAGCGATCCTGGCAGCGCGCATCCAGCGTGCAGCACAAGGAACAGATGGCGCCGTTATAGGCCGGGCAATGCGCCATGTCCGGCTGTTCGAAACGGTTGGCGCAGATCACACAGACATGGTCCGAACCCGCAACATCAACCGGCGTGCGCGCCAGGTTGTAGCGACCACGCGTGCGCCAGGCGATGACAGGCGCGCAGACAAAAGCCGCCAGCAAGGCCACAAAGGGCGACAAGGCCTGCGCCAGCGCGCCCGCCGTGCCCGGAAACACGCCGGCAAAGGCCAGCAGGCCCAGCGTCATGGCGACCAGCATGCTGCCCACACCGACCGGGTTGATGTCATACAGATAGGCGCGGCGAAACTCGATCCGTTTCGGCGACAGACCCAGCGGCTTGTTGATCACCAGGTCCGCCACCAGCGCCCCGATCCAGGCCAGCGCAACGTGCGAGAACACCGCCAGCACATGCTCCAACGCGCCAAACACGCCCATCTCCATCAGCACCACGGCGATCAGCACGTTGAACACCAGCCACACCACCCGGCCTGGATGGCTGTGCGTGATGCGGGCAAAGAAGTTGGACCAGGCCAGCGAGCCGGCATACGCATTGGTCACATTGATCTTGACCTGCGAGACCACCACGAAGGCCGTGACCAGCGCCAGCGCCAGGCCGGGATCGCTGACCACATAGGTATAGGCCGCCAGATACATATGGGTGGGGTCGCCTGCTTTATCGGCAGGCGCGCCCAGGGACAGGGCCAGCCACGCCAGAAAGGCGCCGCCCAGAATCTTGGCCGCGCCCGGCAAGATCCAGCCGGGGCCCGCGCAGATCAGGGCAAGCCACCAGCGCCTGCGGTTGGCCGCGGTGCGTTCGGGCAGAAAGCGCAGGAAGTCGACCTGTTCGCCGATCTGCGTCACCAGCGAGGCGGCCACCGCCACCGCCGAGCCGAACATCAGCAAGTTGAAATTGCCGCCCCGGCCGTCATAGCCCGGAAACCGCAGAAACTCCTGCAAGGTCCCGGGGTCCCGGAAGGCGATGAAGGCATAGGGCAAGAGCAGCAGCACCAGCCATATCGGCTGCGTCCATGACTGCAACCGGCTGATGAAGGTTATGCCATACGCCACCATGGGCAGGATGACCACGGCGCACAAGAGATAGCCGATAGACAGCGGCAAGCCGGTGGCCAGCTCGATGGCCAGCGCCATGATGGCCGCTTCCAGCGCAAAAAAGATGAAGGTGAACGAGGCGTAGATCAGCGAGGTAATGGTCGAGCCGATATAGCCAAAGCCGGCCCCGCGCGTCAGCAGATCCATGTCCAGGCCATGGCGCGCCGCGTAATAGGCAATCGGCAAGCCGGTCAGAAAGGTGACCAGGGCCACGGCGATGATGGCCCAGAAGGCATTGATGAAGCCGTAGTTCAGCGCCAGCGCACCGCCAATGGCTTCCAGCGCCAGGAAAGACACGGCGCCCAGGGCGGTATTGGCGACGCGGAACTCCGACCATTTGCGAAACGACACGGGCGTGAAACGCAGCGCATAGTCTTCCAGCGTCTCATTGGCGACCCAGGTGTTGTAGTCGCGACGGATCTTGACGATGCGTTGAGGCGCGCTGGCAGACAAATCGAGCTCCGAGGGAGTAGGGGATACGTCATTGAACGTAGTTGCCGTTGTAACGCCCCGGGGCGGGCCTGCCTGTACGTCAATCAACGTATGTTGCACTGCGTCATAGGCTCCTAGTATGCCCTCACCCCCCGGGCCGTGGCATGTGCCGCGCATGCTCGGTTTCCCTGGTCGTGATCCATTGAGGAGTCATCGATGTCTGGCAAAACCCCTTTTGATACTGCCCCGGAACTGCCCTCGCGCCGGCGCTTGGCCCTGGCCTTTGCCTCCCTGCCGCTGTTGGCCATACCGGCTCTGTCTCGCGCGGCCGCCCCGGCCACCTCCGCCATCAACACCACCGGCCTGGCCATTACCGACACCGAAGTCACCGTAGGCCAGTTGCACTCGGCGACCGGCACCATGGCCATCAGCGAAACGGGGTCGATTCAATCCGAGCGCCTGGCCATCGAGCAGATCAATGCCATGGGCGGCATTCTGGGCCGCAAGATCAAGATCATCCAGGAAGACGGCGCGTCCGACTGGCCGACGTTTGCCGAAAAGGCCCGCAAGCTTTTGGTCAGCGACAAGGTCGCCACCGTGTTCGGCTGCTGGACCTCGGCCTCGCGCAAGGCGGTCTTGCCGGTGTTCGAGAAAGAAAACGGCCTGCTCTACTACCCGACCTTTTATGAAGGCCTGGAGCAATCCAAGAACGTCTTCTATACCGGCCAGGAGGCCACGCAGCAGATTCTGTCCAGCCTGGACTGGCTGTCGCGCGAGAAGAAAGCGCGCTCGTTCTACCTGATCGGCTCTGACTACATCTGGCCGCGCACCTCGAACAAGATTGCCCGCAAGCATATCGAGAACGTGCTCAAGGGCGAGGTGGTTGGCGAGGAATACTACCCGCTGGGCCACACGCAATTCGGTTCGCTGATCAACAAGATCAAGCTGAAAAAGCCCGATGTGGTGTTCGCCGTGGTGGTGGGCGGCAGCAACGTGTCTTTCTACAAACAGCTCAAGGCGGCTGGCGTCACCAGCGGCAAGCAAAAGCTGTTGACCATCTCGGTGACCGAAGATGAATTGCTGGGCATCGGCGGCGAAAACGCCGAGGGCTTCTGGTCGTGCATGAAGTATTTCCAGAGTCTGGACAACGCCAACAACAAGAAATTCGTTGAAGCCTTCAAGGCCAGGTACGGCGCCACTGCCGTGATTGGTGACGTGACCCAGGCGGCCTATCTGGGCCCCTGGCTGTGGAAGATGGCGGTGGAAAAGGCCGGCAGCTTCGACGTCGACAAAGTGGTCGCCGCGTCGGCCGGGCTGGAATTCAAGGAAGCGCCCGAAGGCTACGTCAAGATCGACCCCAACCACCACTTGTGGAGCAAGACCCGCATCGGCCAGATTCGCAAGGACGGCCAGTTTGACGTGATCTTCGAAACCCCGGAGCTGATCAAGCCTGATCCCTTCCCCAAGGGCTATCAGTAAACACCTCGATCCGGGCGCCGCGCGCGGCGCCCTTTCCACTGCCGGGAGCCATCCATGGAATCCTTCTCCGATCTCGGGGCCATCCTGCTGATGCAGGGCTTCAACGGTTTATCGGTCTTCAGCGTGCTGTTGCTGATGGCCTTGGGCCTGGCGATCATCTTTGGCCAGATGGGCGTCATCAACATGGCCCATGGCGAGTTCCTGGCGGTGGGCGCCTATTGCACCTATCTCTGTTCCGAACTGGTCCAGCAGTACGCGCCCGGGCTGATGCCGGCCTACTTCTTCATCGCCATCCTGTTGGCCTTTGCCGTGACTTTCGGGCTGGGCTGGCTGGTCGAGTGGCTGATGATCCGTCATCTCTACCGCCGGCCACTGGACACGCTGCTGGCAACCTGGGGCCTGTCGCTGGTGCTGCAGCAGACGCTGCGATCGCTGTTCGGCCCGCGTGAAGTCAGCCCCACGCTGCCCGACTGGCTGATGGGTTCCTGGCAACCGCTGGACGGCGTGGACATCCCCATCAACGGTCTGTTCGTCATGTCCATCAGCATCCTGTTGACCGGCGGGCTGCTCTTGGCCTTGTTCCGCTCAACCTGGGGCCTGCATGTGCGCGCCACGGTGCAAAACCGCGCCATGAGCGGCGCGGTCGGCATCGATACGAAGCGCGTGGACCGCGTGACGTTCTCGCTGGGTTGCGGTATCGCCGGCATTGCCGGCGCGGCCTTCACAACCATCGGTTCCACCGGCCCGACCAGCGGCTCGCTCTACATCGTCGACACCTTCCTGACGGTGGTGTTTGGCGGCGCGGCCAGTCTTTTCGGCACCATCGCATCGGCCTTCGTCATCGCGCAGACGCAATCGATCTCGGAATTCTTCCTGACGGGTTCGATGGCAAAAGTGCTGACGCTGTCGGCCATCGTGATCATTTTGATGCTGCGCCCGCAAGGCCTGTTCAGCATCAAGGTACGCAAGTAGGGGGCGGATCATGCAGAAATTCTTTCGCAATGTCGTGGGTGGACGTGAAGGGCTGGCTGGGCTGGCGATTCTGGCGCTGCTGCTCTTTGTGGTGTTTCCGCTAAGCCTGGACGTCTTCCGGCTCAACCTCATTGGCAAATACCTGTCCTATGCCTTTGTCGCGCTCGGCCTGGTGCTGTGCTGGGGCTATGGCGGCATTCTGAGCCTGGGCCAGGGGGTGTTTTTTGGCTTGGGCGGTTATTGCATGGCCATGTTCCTGAAGCTGGAAGCCTCGACGCTGGAGGCTACCAAGATTCAGTCCACGCCTGGCATCCCGGACTTCATGGACTGGAACCAACTGACCTCGCTGCCCTGGCTCTGGGTGCCCTTCAAAAGCTTCTGGTTCACCTTGATGGCGGTACCGGTGCTGCCCTGCCTGCTGGCCTTGATTCTGGGCGCGGCCATGTTCAAGCGCCGCGTGGGCGACACCTATTTCGCCATCGTGACGCAGGCCGTGGCCCTGATCCTGTCGGTGCTCATCATCGGCCAGCAAGGCTGGACCGGCGGCGTCAATGGCATCACCGATCTGAAGACGCTGCTGGGCTGGGATATCCGCACCGACAGCGCGCGGCTGGTGCTGTATTTCATCAACGGCGCGCTGCTGTTTGTCTGCATTCTGTTCGGCCGCTACCTGCTCTCGTCCAAGCTGGGCAAGCTCTTGATGGCCATGCGCGACAAAGAAGAGCGCGTGCGCTTCTCGGGCTATGACGTCGCCAGCTTCAAGGTCTTTGTCTTCTGCGTGGCCGCCGTGTTCTCGGCCATAGGGGGGGCCATGTTCACCTTGCAGGTCGGCTTCATGTCGCCGTCCTTCGTGGGCATCGTGCCCTCTATTGAAATGGTCATCTTCGCCGCGGTTGGCGGCCGCCTGTCGCTGCTGGGCGCGGTCTACGGCACGCTGCTGGTCAACTTCGGAAAAAGCTATTTCTCGGAGGCTTTCCCGCAGCTCTGGCTGTTCCTGATGGGCGGTCTGTTCATTGCCGTCGTGATGGCCTTTCCCAACGGGCTGGCTGGTCTGTATCAGCAATACGCCCAAAAACGCCTGGCGCGCAAAGCACCGCGCCGCCAGGCGGATGGCGCCACGGAGGCCGCATGAACCCGTCCGAGTTCGCCTTGTACGTCGAAGGCCTGACCGTCTCGTTCAACGGCTTTGTCGCCGTCAACGACCTCAACCTGTATGTGGATCAGGGAGAGCTGCGCGTGATCATCGGCCCCAATGGCGCCGGCAAGACCACGCTGCTGGATCTGATCTGCGGCCGCACCAAGGCCACCGCCGGTTCCATCCGCTTCAAGGACACGGAACTCACCGGCCTGGCCGAGTATGAAATCGTGCGCGCCGGGGTGGGCCGAAAATTCCAGACCCCTTCCATCTACGAAACCCTGTCCGTGCGCGAAAACCTGGAAGTGTCGTTCCCGGCGGGGCGCAGCGTGTTTGGCGCGCTGACCTTCCGGCGTAGTGCGGCCGTGATCGAACGGGTCGAGCAGGTGGCCGAAGAGATTTTTCTTGCCGATCATCTGGACCGATCAGCGGAGCTGCTCTCGCACGGCCAGAAGCAATGGCTGGAAATCGGCATGCTGCTGATGCAGGAGCCCGAGCTGATGATGCTGGACGAACCGGTGGCCGGCATGAGCGTGTCCGAGCGCGAGCGCACGGCCGAATTGCTCAATCGAATCAGCCGCAATCGATCGCTCATCGTGATCGAGCATGACATGGAATTCGTGAAGAACATCGCGCACAAGGTCACGGTGCTGCACCAGGGCCGTGTGCTGGCCGAGGGCAGCATGGACAAGGTGCAGTCCGATCCGCGCGTGGTTGAAGTCTATCTCGGCCACTGAGGCCAGGAGGCAATATGTTCAATATCGCTGGCCTGGTTTCAGGCTATGGGCAAAGCAAAGTCATCCACGGTGTCGACCTGGCCGTGGCGTCCGGTGAAATCGTCGCCGTGATGGGGCGCAACGGCATGGGCAAGACCACGCTGTTCAAAACCATGATGGGCATGTTGCCCATCATGCAGGGCTCGATCTTGCTGGACGGCAAGCCGCTCGAACGCCTGGAGAGCCATCAGCGCGTGCGCAGCGGAGTGGCTTACGTGCCACAGGGCCGCATGATCTTTCCGACGCTGACCGTTGAAGAGAACATCCGTACCGGCATGCGCGGGCGGGCGCTGCGCGACACCATTCCGGAAGACATCTACGCCCTGTTTCCGGTGTTGCACGACATGCGCGGCCGGCGTGGCGGCGATCTGTCGGGTGGGCAGCAACAGCAGCTTGCCATCGCCCGCGCCCTGGTCACCAACCCGCGCGTGCTGCTGCTGGACGAGCCCACCGAGGGCATACAGCCGTCCATCATCAAGGACATTGCCCGCAGCCTGCTGGAGATCCGCAAGCTGCGCAATCTGGCCATTGTGGTGTCCGAACAAGTCTTGAGTTTCACCATGCAGATCGCCGACCGGCTCATCGTGATCGACAAGGGCCGCTTCGTGCACGAAGACCCGCGCGAGCGCGTGGACGAGAAGACGATCAGCAAATACCTGTCTGTCTGAAGTCGTTGTCCATCTCAAAGGAGCATGACATGCCTGAAACCCTGATCAAGGTCGACCTGGCCCAATCCCCCTACGAAAACGAAGGCGTGCACAATCGCTGGCACCCCGATATTCCCATGGCCACGTGGGTCAAGCCGGGCGATGACTTCGTGCTTGAAACCTACGACTGGACGGGCGGCGCGATCAAGAACGATGACGATGCCTCTGACGTGCGCGATGTGGATCTGTCCACGGTGCACTTCCTGTCCGGCCCGGTCGGCGTCGAAGGCGCCGAGCCCGGTGACCTGCTGGTGGTGGACCTGCTGGATATCGGCGCCAAGCAGGAAAGCCTGTGGGGCTTCAATGGCTTTTTCAGCAAGAACAATGGCGGCGGCTTTCTGACCGAACACTTCCCCTCGGCGCAAAAGTCGATCTGGGATTTTGAAGGCATGTTCACGACCTCGCGCCATATCCCCGGTGTGCGCTTCGCCGGCCTAATTCACCCGGGCTTGATCGGCTGCCTGCCGGATCAGGCATTGCTGGACACGTGGAATGAGCGTGAACAGAAGCTGATAGACAGCGACCCCGAACGCGTGCCGCCCCTGGCCAATCCGCCCGCACCCAAGACGGCGCATATGGGCAAGCTGAAGGGAGCCGAGCGGGATCGCGCCGCCGCCACCGGCGCACGCACCGTGCCGCCGCGCGAGCATGGCGGCAACTGCGACATCAAGGATCTGTCGCGCGGTTCCCGGGTGTTCTTTCCGGTCTACGTCAACGGTGGCGGCCTGTCGGTCGGCGACCTGCACTTCTCGCAAGGCGATGGCGAGATCACCTTTTGCGGCGCCATCGAAATGGCGGGTTGGGTGCATATGCGCGTGTCGCTCATCAAGGGCGGCATGGCCAAGTACGGCATTCGCAATCCCATCTTCAAGCCCAGCCCCATCACGCCCAACTACAAAGACTATCTGATCTTCGAAGGCATTTCGGTCGATGAAGGCGGCAAGCAGCACTATCTGGACGTACACATCGCCTATCGCCAGGCCTGCCTGAACGCCATTGAATACCTGAAGAAGTTTGGCTATTCGGGCGCGCAGGCGTATTCGATATTGGGCACCGCGCCGGTGCAGGGCCACATCAGCGGGGTGGTGGACATCCCCAATGCCTGCGCAACCTTGTGGCTGCCGACCGAGATCTTCGACATCGACATCCAGCCCAATGCGCTGGGCGACGTACCGCAGATAACGCGCGGCATGGACATGCCCATCGCCAAAGACCTTTAAGGAGGCGCCATGCCGCTCTATGACTATCGCTGCCAGGACTGCGGCGAGTTCTCGGTGCTAAGGCCCTTGTCGCAATGGCGTGACCCCGCGCCTTGCCCCGATTGCGGCGGCGCCTGCGAGCGCTTTGTGAGCGGCGCGCCGGCGGTCTCGGCGCTGTCATCGGCAATGCACCGCGCCCGCGCCGTCAACGAACGCGCCGCCCATGAACCCCGCAGCACCCGCAGCGGTCACGGCATGGGTTGCGCCTGCTGCTCAGGCGCCAAGGCTACTGGTCGAACACGCCAGACAGCCGACGGAGGCAAAACCTTCGCCGGCGCCCGGCCCTGGATGATCAGTCACTGAAGGCGGGCGGCGACAGCGTAAAAGACTCACGCATGTCGCGCGCCTCTTCAACCGGAGTTCGCCCAAACAGACGCTTGAATTCACGGCTGAACTGCGAGGTGCTTTCATACCCCACGCGGCCGGCTGCCGCCGCCGCAGTGAGGCCGTCGCGGATCATCATCAGGCGTGCCTGGTGCAGGCGGGTGGACTTGATGTACTGGATGGGCGACGTCTGCGTCACCGTGCGGAAGTTTGCGTGAAACGCCGGCACGCTCATGCCGGCTTCTTCAGCAAGGTGCGTCACATTCAGCGGCGCGGCATAGTCAATGTGGATGCGCCTGAGCGCTTTCGCGACGCGGCCGAATCGGCCGTGGTGGGCTAGCGCCGCGCGCATCGCGCCGCCCTGTCCACCCGTCAATACGCGATAGCAGATCTCGCGCACCAGACTGGGCCCCAGAATCTTGGCGTCCCTGGGCACCGTCAGCGCTTCCAGCAGCCGCACCGTCGCGCTGGCCAGGTTGTCGCCAAGCTTGGTCGACACCATGCCATTGGGTGGTTCGTCGGCCAGGCCCGTGGCGCCGATCTGTGTGATCAGGTCGCTGAGCTCCAGCAAATCCAAACGGATGGATACCGCAAGCATCGGTTCCTCTGGCGAGGCCTGCGTTTCCGTTGAGAACGGCAACGGTACCGACAGCACCAGGTAGTGCTGTGCGTCGTAGATATAGACCTCGCTGCCCAAAAAGCCCAGTTTGCGGCCCTGGCAAACGATCACGATGCTTGGTTCATAGAGCACCGGCGTACGACCTAGCGGGCGATCAGAGCGCATCAGCCGAACGCTTTCCAGCGTGGTCTGGGTGTAGCCCTCGTTAGGCGCCAGCTTTTGAATAAGGCTGACCATCTTGATCGAGGCGGGGGAACGGGCTGTCGACACCGCGGTCTCCTGGTGGTTCGCGATAGCCGGAATTCTAACTGCATGCTGCGCAGGGTATCCGCGCGAACGATAGGAATAGGCAATAACCGCATTGCTCCGTGTATTCGCCGGAGAGCTAGCCATCCCTATCATTCATTTAGCGGCACATAAGAAATGTCGCTTCATTCAGGGCCGTAACCCGGCAACGGCGGTATCAGGGATCAGCGTGGGCGTCGTCAGCCAGAGTCGAACCAACGATAGGAGTATGCAATATGGCACGAAATTCGAACGAGTCCAAAGTCATTCTGATCACGGGCGCCAGCAGCGGTATTGGCGAGGGCGCCGCCCGCTTGCTCGCGGCACAGGGCCACCGCCTTGTCATTGGCGCACGCCGCACCGACAGGCTTGCCGAACTGGCTCGATCGATTGAAGCGACCGGCGGCGTCGTTCGCTATCGCGAACTTGACGTGACCTTGGCCGATGACACGGCGGCGTTTGCACGCTTCGCGCTTGATGCGTTTGGCCGCATTGATGTGCTGGTCAACAACGCGGGCGTGATGCCGCTCTCGCCGCTTAACGCGCTGAAGGTCGACGAGTGGAACCGCATGATCGACGTGAATGTGCGTGGCGTGCTGCATGGCATCGCCGCCGTGCTGCCGACGATGGAAGCGCAAGAACAGGGCCAGATCATCAACATTTCGTCGATCGGCGGCCTGTCGGTGTCGCCCACCGCGGCGGTGTACTGCGCGACCAAGTTTGCGGTGCGCGCCATCTCAGACGGGCTGCGCCAGGAAACGGACAAGATCCGCGTCACGGTGATCTGCCCAGGGGTTGTGGAGTCCGAGCTTGCGGACACCATCTCCGACGACACCGCGCGCACGGCCATGCGGGAATTCCGCCGCATCGCCATCACGCCGGATGCCATCGCCCGCGCCATCGCCTACGCGGTTGAGCAGCCCGCTGACGTCGACGTCAGCGAGATCGTGGTGCGGCCTACTGCCAGCCCTTACTGAACGCCGATACCCATGGCCCCATCAATCAAGGAGTTTTTATGACACCCAAACCCGCATCCCCTGTCTGGTTCATCACCGGCGCGTCGAAAGGCGTCGGCCATCAACTCGTGACGCATCTGCTGAAGCAAGGCTGCCGCGTGGCCGCTACCTCCCGCGCAGCTGCTGCGCTGACCGAGGCGTTCGGCGCGGCGTCGGATTGCTTTCTTCCGCTTGAGGTCGATCTGACCCGTGACCGCAGCGTGCAGGCGGCCATCGACAAGACGGTGCAAACCTTCGGCGCGATTGATGTCGTGGTGAATAATGCCGGCTACGCCCAGCAAGGGTCGGTCGAGGCCTTGTCGGAGGACGAGCTGCGCCGCAATTTCGAGGTGAATTTCTTTGCGCCGATGGCCGTGCTGCGTCACGCATTGCCGCAACTGCGTCGCCAGCGCAGCGGACACATCATCAATATTTCGTCCATCGTTGGCTACCAGGGCGGCTACGCGGGTTGGGGCAGCTACGTCGCCAGCAAGTTCGCCCTGTCAGGGCTGACGGAAGCGCTGGCTGCGGAAGTGGCCGAGCTGGGCATCCGCGCCACGGTGGTGTATCCCGGCCCGGTGCGTACCGACTTCCTGAGCAGCGGCGCCTTGGCGGTGGCCAAGCGGCAAATCGACGATTACGCAGAGGCCAAGGCGTCGCTGGACCTGCATCTGGACACGCTGCATGGCCACCAGGCCGGGGATCCTGACAAGCTTGCCCTGCTGATCATCCAGGCCGCGGCCGTTGAATCGGCCCCGCTACATCTGTTTGCGGGCAAGATTGCCAATGAACTCGCGGCAGTCAAGGCAAGCGCGGTCGCAAAGGATCTTGATGCGTGGAGAGGGGCGTCTGAAGCGACTGACTTCGCGGAGGATAAGTCGATGATTTAAAAGCGTTTTGGATGGTTTTTCGGCTTTTCGTTCAAACCATCCAAAACCCAATGAAAACATGGGCTTAGCTGTTTTCAGCCGCCTGCCCACGCAACCACGCCGCCACCGTCTGAACCGGCGCCGAACTCGGCCGATCGGCATACATCGCCAGGTGATAAGTGTGCCCGTCGATCTCGGGCCCGAAGGGCTGCACCAAATGGCCGGCTTCCAACTCGTCGGCAATCAACGCCAGGCTGACCAACGCAATCCCATGCCCGGCCACGGCCGCTTGTATCGCATGCCCCTCATCTGAAAAGCGCAACTGGCTTGCTTGTTGCGGCAGCGGCAATTGCGCGACGGCGAACCAGCGTTCCCAAGTGGGGTTTTCGGGATGCGCCTGCTTCCAGTCGAAACGGATCAAGGGCAAGCGCGCCAGATCGTCCGGCGAGGTGACGCCCAGGCGGGGATTCGCCACGGGGGCGAAGCGGTCGGTGAACAAGGGTTGCGTGACCAGGCCGGGATACGGCCCACGGCCATAGCGGATGGCGATGTCGACCGCCGTGGATCTCAGGTCGGCAAGCTCGTCGCTGGCTTGCAACTGCAAGTCGATGCCGGGATGCTGGCCGCGGAAATGGCTCATGCGCGGCACCAACCACTTCACGGTGAACGCATTGGTGGCCGAGATGCTGACTTGAATCCGCGTGCGCTGTTGCGTCAATCGGGCGAGCGTCGCCTCGAAGGCATCGAAGCCGTCACGCAGCACCGGGAATAACTGCGCGCCCGCTTCGGTCAGCGCCACCTTGCGCACCTGGCGGTCGAACAGCGCCAGACCGGTCTGCGCTTCCAGGGCGCGAATCTGGTGGCTGACGGCGGTTGGCGTTACCGCCAGTTCGGTGGCGGCGGCCTTGAAGCTGCCCAGGCGGGCGGCGGCCTCGAAGGCGCGCAGTGCAGATAGCGGAAGGGTGCGGCGGTGCATGGCGGAATGAGGGCTGGGGTAGCTTATAGATGAATTTATCTCGTCTTATAGCTGACAAATGAACCTTTGTCAGCGCAGCGGCGCATTCCTACAGTAGAGGCATGGATCAGTCATCTACGGTTGATCCATCCACCATCTACAAATGAGGAAATATTCATCATGCTGAAACGTGTCACGACCCAACCCGACAACTACGCGCCCTTCCTGCTGTCGCAGGGCATCCAGTTCGGCAATCTGCTGTTCATCTCGGGGCAAGCGGGCGCCGCCGATGACGGCAAGATTGTGGAAGGCGGCTTCATGGCGCAAGGCGAGCAGGCTTTCTCCAACCTGCGCCGCGCGCTGGAAGCGGGCGGCTCCAGCCTGGACGACGTCATCAAGGTCACCATCTTCGTGACCGACATGGGGCACTTCAAGGACGTCGTGGCCCTGCGCCGCCGCTTCTTCTCGGCGCCCTATCCGGCCGACACCATCGCCGAGATCAAGGCCTTGTACGACCCCGCCGCCATGATCGAAATCGAGGCCATTGCGGCCGTGCGCCACCAAGAGGGCGACTGACATGAACACGCCTGTCGATCGTTCCGTCAGCAACACGCCGACCGCGCACGCCGGGCTGTTCGCGCCGCTGCGGGTAGGCACAGCGCTAAGCCTGCCGAACCGTCTTGTCGTCGCGCCCATGACCCGAGTCAGCGCCACGGCGGATGGCCACGCCACGGCGTTGATGGCCGATTACTACGAGGCCTTCGCGGCAGGCGGCTTTGGCCTGGTGATTACCGAGGGCATCTATACGGACAAGGCCTACGCGCAGGGCTATCTCTTTCAGCCGGGGCTGGCCGACGACGCGCAGCGCGATGCGTGGCGCGCCGTGGTGGACCGCGTGCACGGCCAAGGCGGCCGCATCGTGGCGCAGCTGATGCATGCGGGCGCGCTGTCGCAGGGCAACCCCTATCGCGATACGGCAAAGGGGCCTTCGGCGGTGTTGCCGAAGGGGCAGCAGATGGCTTTCTATCGTGGCGAAGGGCCATATCGCCTACCCGAAGCGATGTCGGCCGATGACATCGTCGAGGCGATCGATGGGTTTGCGCAAGCCGCGCGCCGGGCGCAAGAGGCCGGGTTCGATGGCGTGGAAATCCACGGCGCCAATGGCTATCTGCTGGACCAGTTTCTGACGGCCCATACCAACGTGCGCAATGACGGTTACGGCGGCAGCCTGGACAAGCGGCTGCGCCTGACGGTGGACGTCATCCAGGCGGTTCGGCAGGCCACGTCTGCGCCATTCGTGGTGGGGGTGCGCTGCTCACAAGGCAAGGTCAACGACTTCACGCACAAGTGGGAAGGCGGCGAGGCCGAAGCGGCGCACATCTTCCGCACGCTGGGGGCGCAGCCCATCGATTACCTGCACACGACGGAATTCGAAGCCTGGCGGCCTGCTTTCGGTGAGCATGGTGCAAGCCTGGCGGCGCTGGCGCGCCAGCACGTTTCCGTGCCGGTGCTGGCCAACGGTTCCTTGCATGACGCCACGCAGGCCGAAGGCATGCTTGCCCGGCAAGAGGCGGACTTCGTGTCGCTGGGCCGGGGGGCGCTGACGCATGCCGATTGGCCCGCTAGGCTGCGCGCGGGTGCGGCGCGCGAGACCTTTGATCGTGGTCTTCTTGCGCCAATTGCTGACCTGGTCAACGCGATTCGGCATCGGGCGCAGCGCCAGCCTTCTGTTGCGGACGCGGCGGCGGGTTAGACGCCTCGCCTTCGGTGCCACTGCGCAGCTTCTCCGCCTGGGTCACCGGGGCAACCGTGGCGGACGTGGGCTGCGCTGCCGCGCTCAAGGGCAGCGGCAGCATTGGCGGCACGCCCACCACGAAGCGATACGGCAACTGCGGCAACAGGCCCTGGATGGTGCCCAGGTCATTGGCCGCTTCGGCGCGCACCTGCAAGGCGGTCTGTTCGTCGCGCAGGGTCCGGTTGACGGCGATGGCATGCGCGTCCAGCCTGGCTTGCTGATCGTGAAACGCCTGGATGGCCAGCTTCAAACAGTGGGCCGTGTACGCATCGCGCAGCGGGTTCAAGGACGCGCCCGCCTCATCGCGTCCCGTCTTGTTTGCTTGCCGGCTGGGCGTCGCGGCTGCTGCCGGCACAGCCTGCCGCGCTGCGTGGATGCGCGCAAACTGCTGCGCCTGCGGGCGCGCCGCGTGTTGGGCGCGGTAAGGGTCCGGGATCGTGTCGATACGGGTGTGCCCAATCGGGTCGATGGCTCTGGAACTCATGACAACTCCTTGCGTGGCCGTGGCGATTCACGGCACATGGCGCGATGGCATACCGTTGCGGCATGGCGGCTCAGCATGGCGAGCGGCTACCGCAGCCCGCCGCTTGCTTTCTGGGCGCGTCGTTGCTGGCGTAGCCAAATCAGTTGCACGGCCGAACCCACCAGGAACACCGCGAACCATGTGGCAAGCGCGCCGCGCACCAAGGGGGCTTGCGGGCCGTCAGCAAGTGGATGGCTAACGGGCAGCCGCGTCAGCGTTTCCGCGATTCCCGGCACGCACATCAGGAAAAAGCTGAAAGAAAATCCAAGCTGGGACAGATAAGGATGCACGCGCGACAGCAGCGGCATTCGCGGCACGAGCAATGCGCCTGCCACCGACAGCAGCGCCAGGATACCCAGCGCGTGCCCGACATTGAATCCGCCGGAACTGGATAGCCCGAACGACGTCAGCACCGCCACCAGCAAGCCGCCCAGGTAGATCTTTCCGGCGCGCGTTGCGCTGTCGATGCCGCGATAGCGCACAAAGCTGTACGCGCCAGCCGCAAGAGGCACCAGGCTGATGAGGGTGTGTGCGGCCCCCAGGGTGGAAATAGGATGTGGCATGGGGATGTCTCCGAAAGAAAATCAACCGACTAGTTGGTTGGTGTGGAAGTTAAAAAAAGCGCACCCGTTTGTGACTTGCGGGTGCGCGTTCTGCGGTGATCAGGCCGAGACGGCCAGTTGCTTGATGGCCGCGTTTGAAATCGTGGCGAATACCTTGGGGTCTTCCAACGCGCGCGCGGTCAGCATCGCGCCGTGCAGGGTCGACATGAACGCTTGCGCGTCCGCCTCGGCGCTGTCGCGCAACTGGAACTGCCCCTGCGACACACCGCTTTCCAGCACCGCCTTGATCCACGCCGTGAGTTCGCCGAAATAGGCGCGCACCTCGTCTGCGATGGGCTGCGGAATCATCGGCATTTCGGCGGCCAGCATCGCGCAGATGCACATGGGCATCGTGCCCTCGCGGATGCAGGTGGCCCAGTAGTCGGCATAGGCGGTCAAGCGCGCACGCGGGTCGGGCACATGTTGGTCCAGCGCCGCCAGGCCCTGCCGGGCTTGCGCGCGGTGATGCGACACCACGGTCAGCACCAGGTCCGCCTTGGTGGGGAAATGATGATGGATGCTGGGCTTGCCGATATGCACTCGTTCGGACACATCGGCGTAGCTGAACCCGTGATAGCCGCCGGCAGCCAGCAGCAGTCGGGTCTGCTCAACGATTTCAAGGGCGCGGGGGGAAAGCTCCAAGCTCATGGGTAACAACTCTGGTCTGCTGAAAAAAAACGAAGCGCCGGTGGGCGCAATGGCGCAGCGCCGATGGTTGGCTACGCATGGCAGCCAATCTACTAGTTGGTCGGTTACGTTGTCAAGCGACGCCGCAACCGGAATGCTTGCGTGCAGGAGGGGCGCATGGCTAGCACGGCTCGGTTACCTGAATTGGAAACTGATAATATTTTTTTCAGTTATTAATTAATAACCGTTGCCTGAGTCGATATTATGGCGCTGTGTTATCGGTTTTCAATTTCGTGAATTAACAATAAAAAACACGAATTTCAATATTCGCTAACAACTCTGCGACATCGCTATGTTGCAGTTTGTGTAATGAATGTAATTATTTGAGGGAATCTCCGGGGTTTATTGCGGAGTTCCAGACTTATTTGCACAGCAAAATAAATCTTTAGAAAGAAAATTGCTGTTCATGGCCTCTACGATTCGTCTGCTCGCCGCCCAGCAGCTGTATTTGGGTATCGGGTTGTAACACTCCCCCTAGCAATAAGTCCGCCCAAGCGAGGCAAAAGTAAATCGATTTCGCGTCGATTTTTTGTCTTTTGGGCGTCGATTTCTAGTGTCCCAGACACGACGAAAACAGTGAGGCCCCCGTGGTAAAGAGAATCGCAGTGTGTGGCCTTGGTTATGTCGGCCTGCCCGTGGCAGTCGCATTTTCCAAGCGCTTTGATGTCATCGGCTTTGATGTGGATAAGCGGCGAATCGCGACACTGAAAGAGGGACATGACTGGACTGGCGAGATCGAACGTGACGCATTGCTGGCGTCCCCCATGACCTTCACCGACCAGATCTCCGAACTGGAAGGTTGCGACTTCTTCGTGGTGGCCGTCCCGACTCCGGTGGACGAAAAAAACAACCCCGACTTTTCCCTGCTGGTGCGGGCGTGCCGGTCCATCGGCCCCGTGCTGCGTCCGGGTTGCATCGTTGTCTTTGAATCCACCGTGCACCCCGGCGCCACCGAGGAAATCTGCGGACCCGAGCTTGAAAAGGTGTCGGGCTTGCGCTGCGGTGTCGACTTCAAGCTGGGCTACAGCCCCGAACGCATCAACCCGGGCGACCGTGAGCACCCGCTGGAAAAGATCGTCAAGATCGTGTCCGGCCAGGACGAAGCGTCGCTGGAAATCATTGCGGGCGTCTACGAAAAAATCATTGATGCGGGCGTGCACCGCGCCTCGTCCATCAAGGTGGCCGAGGCCGCCAAGGTGCTGGAAAACACCCAGCGCGACATCAACATCGCGTTGATGAACGAGATGTCGAAGATCTGCGACCTGGTCGGCATCCGCACGTCGGAAGTCTTGAACGCCGCGGGCACCAAGTGGAACTTCCTGAAGTTCTCGCCGGGCCTGGTGGGCGGCCACTGCATTGGTGTCGACCCGTACTACCTGACGTCCAAAGCGCAGGAACTGGGCTATCACCCCGAAGTGATTCTGTCGGGCCGTCGCATCAATGACGGCATGGCCACTCATGTGGCGTCGCGCGTGGTCCAGACCCTGGCCCGCAATGGCCGCCTGAATGCGTCGATCCGCGTCGGCATCCTGGGCATGACCTTCAAGGAAAACGTGCCCGACATCCGCAACTCCAAGGTCGTCGATCTGTACAAGGCGCTTGGTGACTACGGCATTACCCCGGTGGCGTGCGACCCGATGGTCGATCCTGACCAGATGGAGCACGAATACGGCATCAAGCTCGTCAAGCGCGACGAATTCCGCGACATGGACGTGCTGATTCTTGCGGTTCCGCACCGCGAAACCATGGAGACCATCTGGGAAGACTTGCCCAGCCTGGTCAAGGCCGGAGGCATGGTGTGCGACTTGAAGTCCGTGCTTGATAGCAAGCGGCTCGCCTCCGACCTCTTGTACTGGACTCTTTAAGTTCAGGTTCGCCGTCCATCACTGCAGGAGAGACCCTGAATGACTGCATTTACCATCGCTCCGATCGGCACCTGCCGCATCCACACCCCGCTGCGCGATGCCGTGGGCCGCTACCCCATCAAGCTGCAGCTTGGTCGCAACTACGGCTTCGTGCACACCAGCGCCGAGGCGCTGCAGCAAGCGCGCTTCATGTTCGGCCAGACCGATATTCCGGCCGACGTGCAACGCCTGATCTTCCGACCGTCCAACGGCGAGCAGGCCCGCCGTGGCACACACAAGCCAGCCGACCTGTACATGGTTGAGCTGTCTTCGCGCAAGCTGCTGACCATTGATGGCCACCCCATCCAGTCCAACTACCTGGTCCGCTACTTCAGCGAATTCTTCGCCGACCGCACGCGCACCCGGATGTTCTGGTCCCTGGCTCACGCCGACCGTCTGGCTGAACGCCGCGCGCTGCTGGACCAGGATCCGGTCTTCAAGGGGCTTTCCCAGGACGACCGCGAGCTGCTGGCCCGCATCGTCAAGCGCGACCAGACGGACGAAGAGATCGACGGCGAGATGCGTCAGTTGGTGGACCTGCTGGGCCACGACAAAGTGGTGTTCGTCACGCACGTGAACGCCTTGACGCCGGACAACCTGCCGATTGAACAGCGCGCGCAATTGATTGCAGCGGTAGCCGCCGGCGCGCAGCGCATCGGTGTGCCTTGCTACGACCCGACGCCGCTGATGAACAAGATCGGCCAGGCCGATGCCATGGAAGACGGCGGGCTGGACCTGACGCACTACACGCAGACGTTCGCCGAGCGGCTGTACGCCGAGTGGTTCAAGAACTACATGCGTCCGCGCATGAGCACCGCCACGACGCAGCCCGTTGTGCCCAAGCTTGGCGCGGACGAAAGCGCCGAGCGCATTGAAAAGATCTGGGAATCGGGCGACTTGCGCGAGGCATCGCGCCGTGTGCGCGACGTGCTGCGCCGCCATCCCGGCCTGCCCGAGCACACGCTGCTGTTCGCCCGCATTCAAGAAGAGCTGGGCGACTACGAAGGCTCGCTGGCGCTGCTGGGTAGCGCGGACGGCGCAGACGGTGCGTTGGCCACCGGCAGCAAGGCCGAGCAGGTGCTGATGCGCAACCATTTCAAGCTGGGTCACCACGACGTGGCGTACTCGCTGGCGGCCGGCCTGCTGGGCGACGAAATCGAGACCCCGGAAATCGTGCGTATCGCAGCGGTGTCGGCGGGGCAGTTGGGCTATGTGGACGAAGCGCTGGGCAACTGGAAGCAGTTGTTCCGCATTTCCTCGCCGGACGAGGCCAGCGCGCTGGAAGCGGCCGACACGGTGCTGTCACTGCTGCAGACCAGCGGCGATATGGAAGCCGTGCTTCGCTGGGTTCAGGAAGTGCGCGCGGTCATTCCGTCGCATGGCCGAGGCTTTGCGGTGCTGTGGCGTGACAGGCTGTTGAATGGTGACCGCGCGGCGCTGCGCGTCCTGGCGTCCGAGTCAGCGGCGCTGGAAGACGTGGTGGCGCTGGAACTGGTCAAAGAGGCTTCCTGGCGCGGCTTCATTCTGGCCGCCGCCGCGTTGGCAGTGTCTTGCCAACTGGCCCAGAGCGAGCAGGAAGACATTCGCGCCTGGCTGCAATCGCAGTCGTCGGCGTGGGCCGAAGAAGGCACCCGCGCCCTGGAAGAAGGGCGGCTGCGCGATGCGGCCGAACGCATCTGCGCGCACCGCCTGCTCAACCCCGACGCCTTGACCGCCCTGCGCTCGCAACGCGCCTTCGAACGCGCCATGCGCCTGGGCGTGCGCGCCGCGCTCTTGGCGGGCAACCACAAGGAAGTGATCGACCTGACGGACATCGCCCTGGACAGCCAGGTTGACTTCCCCGAGCTCGACACGATGCGCGGCCGCGCGGCCGACGCCCTGGGCGACAAGCAAACCGCCATGCGCCACCTTGAGCAGGCCGCGGCGGAAGAAGCCGCCCCGCTCAGCACGCAGTTGTACTTTGCGCGCGTGGCCTTCAATGGCGGCTGGTTCGGCGAAGCGATCGACGCCTACAAGATGGTGCTGGCGCATGCATCGGCCGACCAAAGCGCCAAGGACGAAGCCGAACGCCAGCTTGGCCGCCTGGGTCCGCGCGCCATTCGCGCCGCCCGCGAAATCCTGGCCGCCGGCGACCATCGCGGCGCCTGGAACCTGCTGGAGCGCGTGGCGCAGTCGTGGCCGGACATGACCGAGGTCGAACACGAAAAGCGTCGCATCATCGCGGTCTTGTATGCCGAAGCGCGCGCGCTGGACCCGGCCAGCACCACCGAGCGCCTGGCGCTGGGCGAACGCATCCTGCAACTGGTGCCCAACGATGTGATCGGCCTGCGTCTGGCTGCCGTGGGCGCCATGCGCCTGCATCGCTTCGAGCACGCCCTGCCTTACTGGCGGCGCCTGAAAGAGCAGTCCGACAAGCCGGCGCAGTTCGATCATTACATCGACCGCTGCCTGGTATGGATTGAAAAGGCCAACCGCAGGAAGGCCGCATGAACCCGCCGCTGACAGCCGAGCGGACTGGCGTAATGTCCGACCTGCAATGGGTGCATGCCCAGTTGGAGGAGATCGTTGCGGCGTCGGTGCGGGTTCAGGTCGCCCAGGAAAACCTGCCGCGCGCCGAGGCCTTGGCGCGCGACCACCTGGAAGACTCCAAAGTGCGCTTCCTGCTCCTACGCCTGAAGGAGCAGGCGGGCTTGAATGAAGGCATGGCCGAGCAGTGGGCCACGCTGTTGAAAGAATGGCCGGACGATCTTCAGATCGTTCGCTATTGCGCGACTCGCCTCGTGAAAGAACGGCATGTCGACGAGGCCATGGCCTTGGTCGACCGCCACCTGCCCGAGTCGTCGGAGAACCCTTCGCGCTTGTTCGCCCGGGCCAAGTTGCTGAGCGACATCCGCGCGCATGCGCAGTCGGATGCCTTGTTTCGGCGCTTGATCCTGCAACATACGGATCGCAATATCCGCGTTGAATTCGCCAAGCGTTTGCGCAAGCGCGGCTTGCTGCTTGAAGCCTATGAGGCGATCCGGCCCGTGGCGAGCCATCTGGCGCCGGGCAGCAAGGCGGCGGAATTGGCCGAGGGCCTGGCCCGCGACTACGCCTTCTATCGCGGCCTGGAACCTGAAGCGGCCTTGGCGGGCAAGGACATCAGGATCGTGTCGATGAAGCACGCGATCCTGCATTTTCGCAATCGGCAGATTGCCGAGCAGCCGCCCGAAAAGCCGATATCGGTGGCGCTGGTGACCGGCAGCCTGGGGCCGGGCGGCGCCGAACGGCAACTGACGCGCTTGGCTGGCGAATTGACGCGCATGGCCGAATTGCCGGATCAGATTTTGCCGGGCAATGGCACGGCGCCCGTGCCGATGCGGCCGGAGAAGGTGGAGGTGATGGTCAAGCAGCACACCGAGCCGACCGGGTCGTCCAAGAAGCAGGGGCTGGATTTCTTTTTGCCCGTGCTGGTCAAGGCGCAGATTCCGGTCACCGAAATCAACCGCCTGCCCGCCGTGTCGGTCGCGCATCAAGCCGTGCCCGACGGTCGTCTGGGCCGTCTGCTGGAACAGTTGCCGCCGCCCGTGCACTATGGCGTCACGCGGCTGGCGCCGGTCTTGCGCGCCAACCCTTTCGACGTGGTCAGCCTGTGGCAGGACGGCACCTGCCTGTTCGGCGCATTGGCCGCATTGCTTGCGGGCGCGCCGACCATCCATCTGGTGTTTCGTGGGTTGCCGCCCAACATCCGCAAGGATAGATTCCGCGAGGAATACCCCGAGCTGTTCCAGGCGCTGGCGCAAGTGCCTGGGGTGTATTTCGTCAGCAACAGCCGCACGGCCGCCGAAGCCTATGCGGACTGGCTCGGCATCCCCATCGTGCGCTTTCACGTCTTGTACAACGGCGTGCCGGACTTGGCGGTCAATGCCTCGCCCGCGGACGAAGCCAAGTGGGAGGCCTTCAAGGAAAGCACCCCTGACGCGACCGAAACCATCGGCGGCGTATTTCGCCTGGAACCCGACAAGCGCCCGCAACTGTGGATCAAGCTTGCCGCGCTTTATCTGAAGCGACGACCGCAGGCGCGCTTTGTCATCGTGGGCGATGGACGCCTGCACGACAACATCGTGGCGCTGGCCGAAGAGCTGCGCGTGCAAGACCGGCTGCTGCTGGTCGGGCTGTCGAACCACGTGGGCTACTGGTATTCGCAGATGGATGCCAGCGTGCTGCTGTCGCGCTACGAGGGCTTGCCCAACGTGCTGATCGAGGCGCAGCTTCTGGGCGTGCCGGTGATCTCCACACCGGCCGGCGGCGCGGGCGAGTGCTTTGTCGAGAACGAGACGGGGCATCTGCTTTCGGATGTCGAACACCCGGACATGCACGAGGCCTGCGACAAGGTGGAGTCGATGGTCGACCTGGCGCGCACCAACCAGGAATTGAAGACGCAAAGCCGGCAGCGGGCGCAGAACCTGTTTTCGCTGGACGCGATGTTGTCCATGTTCCTGAGTCTGTGCGTACCCGTCATGCCCGTCTCCGAGAACGATGAACGCATCGACTTCGTGCCGATGCAACGGATGCTGGCCTGATAGGCAGCCATGGGTGGCTGATCAGCGCTTGCGCTGATCAGCCGCTCATTCTTCCGAGGTCTTAAAGGTTAAGGTTTTTATGCAAATGAACGTCCCGGCTCCGAGCCTGCGGCGCAACGCGGCAATCACCCTGATGGTGCTTGCCGCACTGTCACTGACGGGCTGCCAACTGCCGCGTTCCGGTCCCATGTTGAGCGAGATGACGGGGGCACACGACGACAAGGATGTCATCGTGATGCCCGCCTCGCGCGAGCTTGTGCAGGCAAGCAGGGTGCCTGACGTGGCGGACTTTCCGGTCCGCTACCGTGACCTGACCGAGGCGGGGTTCGACCGCCTGGTGCCGGGCGACGGCATCAACGTAAAAGTGTGGGAGCGCGGTGGCCTGGGCGTGTTCGCCGCGGATCCGTCCGGCGTCAGCGACCTGGGCAACCAGCAGATCGACCGGGCGGGCAACGTCTATTTCCCCATCATCGGAAAATTCCAGGCCGGCGGCCTGACGCTGGCCCAGTTGCATGACGCCATCGTGAAGCGCCTGGCCAAACTGGTGGTGGGCGCCGACGTCAGCGTGACGCGCGCCGCCGCCGAGCGTGGCCAGATGGTGACCGTGCAGGGCAACCTGACCAAGCCCGGCATGTATCCCATCACGCAGACCTCGCAACGGCTGAGCAGCGCGCTGGCGCAAGCCGCGCCCGTACAGACGAACCCCGAGCAGTTGGTCATCAGCCTGCGCCGCAACAACCAGGTGGCGTCCGTGCGGCTGTCGGACATCTACCGCAACCAGAACAACGACATCCTGCTGCGGCCGGGTGACGTCATCACCGCCTACGATTCGCGCGAGTACCTGACGGTGCTGGGTGCGGCCGGCACGCAAGGCCGCGTGGCGATCAGCAAGCGCAACTACAGCGTGCTGGACGCGCTGGCCGATTCGCGCGGCCTGGACGACAAGTTGGCCGACCCGCGTTCGGTGTTCCTGTTCACGCCCGCCAAGGCGGGTGTGGAAGGCAAGCCGGACATGCTGCCGGTGGTTTATCAGTTTGACCTGACCCGTCCGGAACAGGTGGCGCTGGCGCGTGAGTTCACCGTGCACGAAGGCCAGGCCATCTACATTTCGGATGCGCCGTTTACCCAGGTTCAGAAGGTCTTGTCGGCATTCCGCGTCACCATGAGCGCCGGCTTCAGCGCCACGCGGGCAATCGACAGCGATTCGGGCGGCAGCTCTACCGGCGTGTCTCAATAGCGTGTCGATGAGCAACGAGGACCGGATCAAGGGTTGGCGTTCGCGCCGCAAGGACAGTAGTTACGCCGTAGGGTCCGGGGTCGCCGCGTGGCGGCTGGACCCGGCCGTGCTGTTTGAAGCCAAGGCGCCGCCTGCCGTCTTGTTCAAGCCTTTGCTGGCGCGACTGCAGGGCGAGCCGCACGATTCCGTGGCCGCCCGCCGGGCGGTGTACGAGGCCGTGCAGGCGGAACTGGACGCGGAGATCGCGCGCGGCAAAGTCGATGAGACCGTCGCTGATTTTTCGCGGCGCAGGCTGCGCATCATCGTGCGTCTGCTTGAGCAGGACATCCGCGCGGGCGTCGAGGTGTTTGCGCCGGGCTATATGCCGGCCAAGCTGGTGGCGGAAGACCAACGCCTGGCCGATGCGCACGCGCGGCGCGTGGAGCGGCGCAAACAGGACGAGGCGCGGGATGCGCGCCGCCATGCGTCGCGCAACGACATCGCGCTGGAAGTCGAGCTGCCGCGTGACGAGGCCGCTGATCTGGCGATCCTGCGGCAACACCTGCGGACGCTGCATGACGGGCATCACCCGCGCATGGCCGAACACCGGCCCGTGGGGCGCACCCTGCTGGCGCTGTTCGTGTTTCAGTTGCGCGTGATCCACGGCGAAAGCCGCATCGCGCTGCTGTGGGCCCTGGTGGGCCCCGTGGTGCTGCTGACGCTGATTTCGTCGCTGTACATCCTGATGGGCACGCACTACATCCTGGGCATGGATGTGCAGACGTTTTCGCTGCTGGGCGCGACCACCTGGATCATGTTCCGGCAGATCATTTTCAGAAGCAGCGCGGCCTATATCTCGGCGCGCGGCATCTTGAATTTTCAGGGGGTGACGCCGCTGATGTGCGCGCTGGTGCAGTCGCTTATCTACCTGTCGGTATACCTGGTGGTGTTCGCGATATTGATCAGTGCCGGCCACGCGCTGGGGTTCATCACGCTGCCGATAAGCTGGGGCGGGTTTGTGCTGTATGTGGTGCTGATGGGATGTTGCGGCTCGGCCATGGGCTTGCTGTTCGGGTCGATTGCCACCTACTGGCATTTCTTCCTGCGGCTGGCGCCCGTGATCGAACGCTTTTTGCAGATCTTCTCAGGCGTGTTCTTCGTGTCGGAACAGCTGCCCGAGCATCTGCGCCCGTGGATCCTGTGGTCGCCGTTCGCGCATGGCATGCAGCTGTTGCGCTCCGCCTATTTCGAGGCCTACGAATCGACCGACGCCAGCGTGGGCTACTTCCTGACGTCCTTGGTGTTCCTGATGGTGGTCGCCTTGGCGGCCGAGCGTCTGGCCCGCCCCAATATCCAGCCAATGTGAGGCACGAAGATGATTCATCTGAACGGCGTCACCGACGAGCCCTTTGCCTTTGGCGCCAGGCAGGCGCTGCTGGCCAACGTCACCCTGGACATACCGGTGGGGCGCTATGCCTTGCTGTCGCCCGCGCCGGAAATGCATCGCCAGATTATCGACGTGCTGTGCAACCTGCGCCCGCCGCGCCAGGGCTTCGTGAAGCACGACGGCAACGTGTCGTGGGCCATCGGCCGGCAAGGCTTCATTCGCGGCAAGGCAAACGGCCTGAGCATGATCGACTTCGTCAGCGAGATGTACGAGATCGACGCGGATGCCACCTACGAACTGGTGGCCGACCTGGTCAGCGACCCCAAGACCCTGGCCAAACCCATGGAGCATTGGCCGCTCTACGCACGGCAGGAATTTTCGTTCGCGCTGGCGCTGGCGCCGGCGTTCGACGTGTATGTGATCGAAGGGTCCATCCCTTTCGAACCCTGCCGTTTCACCCGTCTCTGGCTGGCGCTGTTCGAAGAGCGGCTGATTGGCCGGACATTGATTTTTTCCAGTTATCGCCAGAATCAGTTGGCGGACTATTGCCTGAAAGGCTTGATTTATGAACGAAGCGACCTCCGGATCGAAGACGACCTCGACCAATGCATCAGCCGGTTCCCCCCAAGACGATCAAGGAATGAATCCGGCAGCGCAGGCGACGACGTCTTCGGAGGCTTCGAAGACAGCCAGCTTGGCATCTGAGGGCGGGTCCGAGATCGAACGCCGCCGTTTGGAACGGCAGGCGTCGATACGCCAGCGCCGCCGTCACCGCTGGATCAACGCGTTGATTGTCATCGCGCCGGTGGCGATTGCCCTGGTGTACGCGCTGATCATCGCCACGCCGCGCTACGAAGCGGAATCGCGCTTCTTCGTGCAGGCGGGTTCCGGCCAGCAAGGCGGTGGCGGTGGACCGGCAAGCCTGCTTACCACCGGCAACATGGGCGGCATGCTGGGCGGCTTTGTGGACGGCTGGGCGGTGGCCGACTTCCTGAAATCGCGCGACGCCATGCAGCAGCTGGATCAACGCGTCGGCCTGCGCCAATACCTGGTGCATGCGGGCGTGGACCCGCTGAACCATCTTTCCGAAGACTCAAGCAATGATGATCTTTACCGTGCCTATCAACGGGCGGTGCACGTGTCGTTCAATGCGCTTGAGCAGATCGACGTCTTGCGCGTCAGTGCGTATTCACCCGACGACGCCGCCACCTTGTCCCGCGCGCTGATCGGGCTGGCCGAGGAATTCGTCAGTTCGATGAACAAGAAAGGCGTGGCCGACAAGCTCAAGGTCAGCGAGGAATCGGTCCGGCTTGCCGAGCAAAAGGCGCTTGCCGCTCGCGAGGCCCTGACGGCGTGGCGCACCACGCACGGCAATATCGACCCGACCGCCACGGTGTCGATGCTGCTGAACCTGTCCAGCCAGCTTGAGACCGAGTTGAGCAGCGCGCAGATCAATCTGGACAAGATCCGCGCGCTGGGCAACAAAGACCATTTCATGCTGAAGCCCGCCCAGATGCAGGTGGTGGCCTTGAAGAAGCGGATCGAGTCGGTGCGCCGTCGCCTGAGCGGCCAGGGCAACACCGAAGCCAAGCAGCTCAAGTCCTACGAGGCGCTGAGAAATACCCAGGCCTTCGCCGATTCGAACCTGACCTTGGCGCAGCAGTCGTATCAGCAGGCCATGACGGACGCGCTGCGCTTGCAGCGGTACCTGTCGATCATTGCGCAACCGGTGCCGACCGACCGGCCGAGCAGCCCGCGTACCGCCATCTTGTTGCTGCAAGCGCTGGCGTTGGGATTCGTATTGATGTTCATCACCCGTGTGGGGATGGCGTTGTTGAGGGGGCTGCGACATGGTTGAAAATTCGGTTGAAAACCCGGTTGCAAACCCGGTTCAAAATTCAGTTCAAAAAACGGTTGATCCCGTTGTTGCTTCGGCGCCCGATCCTGCTGTCGCGGCTCGCCGCGCGCAGGCCGACGCCACCACGCGGCTGCGCGAAGTCATCCAGGAAATCCTGGACGCCGACGACCCCGCGCGCGACATGGCCAAGCTTGCGCCGGTGCTGGCGGGCGCAAGCGATGGCTGGCGCGATGTGCGCCGCTTGCTGGTTTCGCCGTACATGCGGGAAGGACGGCTTGCGCTTGCCATTGCCGCGCTTGAGGCGCTGATTGCCGCCTACCCCTTGCGCGCCGATGAACGCCGCACGCTGGCCAGCCTGCTGGGGCGCACCGAGCAATGGGAACGCGCCATCGCCGAGGCCGACGCGGCTGGCGCGCTGGCGCCGGAATCCGCAGCCATGCATGCCGCGCGGATTCAGTTGCGAATGCAGGCCGGCCGTGTTGCCGAGGCCGCCGACGTCGCCCGGGCCACGCTAAACATCGCGCACGCGGACCCCGGCGAAGCGCACTTCTGGATGCTGGCCTTTTCGCGCAATGGCGACGCGGCCGACGCGGCGGGCATTGCGGCGATGCTGGATCCGGCCAAGCTGCCGAACGAGCGCGTGGCGACCGTTGCCGTGCGCGCCTTGCTGGACGATGAACGCGCCGAGGCCGCCATCCAGCTTGGCAATGCGGCGCTGGGCGCGGGCCACGATAGTGCCGCATTGCGCTCGTCGCTGGGCCTGTCGCACCTTCGACGCAGCACCGAAGACGACCGCAAGGTGCATGCGCTGACGCACTTCGAGGCGGGCTTGCGCGCGTCGCCGGCCGACGTCAGGCTGCTGACGCTTTATGGTGAAACCCTGCTGCGCGCTGGCCGCTACAAGGACGCCGTGGCGCCGCTTGCGCAAGCCATCGAACTGGCGCCTGACCTGGAGCAGACGCGTGCGTTGTATGCGCGCGCGCTGCGCTACACCTTGCAGTACGACGAAGCCGCCGAGCAGATGCTGATACTGCTGGAGAAATCGCCCGAGAAGCGGCTGTGGCAGCGCGCGGCCATTGGCGCCTTGTCACAGGCGGGCCGCAAGCAAGAGGCCGAAGCGCTGTACGACAAGTATGTCGCGGCGCGTAGCGAGCAACTGCCCGCGACCTTTCAGGAAGCCGTGCGCCAGATGGAAGCGCGCCTGGACACCGCGCCCATTCCGCAGGCGCGCCTGGACTGGGCGTGGTCGCTGCGCGGTGACAAGGAGATTGATCGCGAGCAATGGGAACGTCGGGTGCGCTGGGGCCACATGATGGACCACCTGCTGTTCGACTGGCTGGAATGCCGCGAGGACAGCGTCGAAGAGGCCATGCAGGTGCTGGGCGAACTGGACACCGGCGAACGCTTCTTTGCGCCGCTCTTGGCGGCTGGGCGGGGAGTGGTGGTTGCCACGGCGCACGTCGGCCCCATGTATGCCGGGCTGATGGCGTTGGAATTGCTGGGCATCCCGTCGCGGTGGTTGGCGACAGCGCCCAGCGTTGCTCAGAGCAGCTACGCCACGGCCTTGATTTCCACCGCTGACCAGACCGAGGCGCAGGTGGCCAAGGCCTGCATGCGAGCACTGAACTCGGGCTATGTGCTGTGCCTGGCCATCGATGGCGCGGCGAACCCGGCCGCGCCGCGAACCACCTTCGAAGGGCAGGAGGTCACGTATTCCAGCTTTGCGTCGCACCTGGCGCATCGGCTGGGCGTGCCGTCGGTGTTCTACGTGCCGCGCTGGGAAAACGGCCAAGTGGCCTACACGCTGGAAATGCTGCCCGCCGCCAATCCCGGCGAAGACGCCGATGCGTATGCGGAGCGCTGGAAGGCCGCCTACTTCGAACGGCTGCGCGAACACCTGGCCGGCCCGCCGGAAGACCTGCGCGCAAGCGGCGGAATCTGGCGCCACGTAACGCCTGCGGATCGCTCCGCGCAGTAACAAGGAGGGCGCGTATGCAGCCTGGAAAGAAGCCAGAAACGAAGACCCGAACGAAGCCTGGAATGAAGGCGATGCGTCGCTTGCTGGCCTGGGCTATTGCGGCCTTCGCCATGTTGGCGGGCGGCACCGCGGCGGCCAGTGAATCGTGCGCCAAGCCGGACGAAAGTTGCGCCTGGGTTTCGTCGCTGCTGCAACAGCGCGAAGGCTACGGCGCCCGGGCCACGGGCGGCTTGGGCGGCAGGCTGATCGAGGTCACCTCCGACCAGGACGCGGGGCCGGGCACGCTGCGCGCCGCGCTGGCGCAAGCCAAGAAGGGACCCACCTGGATCCGCTTCGCGTCCGACATGACGATCGTGCTGAAGAAGCAACTGCGCGTGCCGTCCAACACCACGATCGACGGGCGTGGCAAGCGTGTCGCCTTGATCGACGACGGCCTGGGCGTGTATGGCAGCCAGAACGTGATCCTGACGCATCTGACGATTGACGGACGCCTGAACCGACTGACGCAGGCGGTGAACGTGGCCAATGGCAGCCGCGACGTGTGGGTCGACCACATGGATCTTTCACGCATGTCAGACCGGCTGCTCAACGTGAAGAACGGCTCGACCGACGTCACGATCTCTTGGACCAAGTTCCATAACTCGAACAAGGTCATGCTGCTGAACAACATTACGTCCAAAGACCTGTTCCACAACTACGAGCGCGATTCCATCGCGCGCGTGACGCTGCATCACAACTATTTTTTCAATACCGTGCAGCGCAATCCGCGCGGGCAATTCGGCACTTTCCACCTGTTCAACAACCTGCTTGAAAACTGGGATTTCTACGGCATGAGCTTCAGCCTGGAAGCTAAGGCGCTGGTGGAAGGAAACATCTTCAACAACGACACGAAACGCAAATGTGTCGAGCCGGAATTCTTCCCCACGGTGGAAGGCATCAATGTGAATTACTGCCGCTACATCCCCATTGCGTCGGGGCGCAGCGCGCTGGACAACGGTGAATCGGATCGCGGCGCCTACGAAAAATTGAAGGCCGTGCATGGCTACACCCGCGACTACAAAGCCTTCCTGCGCTTGAAAGACAACCTGTACCTGGGCGATGCCAAGCCCGTGCTCAAGGACTACCGCCCCGAGTCTGCTCCCACGCCGCCATACTGCTACAGCTACGAACGGCCAACGCCGGAACTGGCCGAGAAGATTCGCAAGTTTGCCGGCAACACGTCCGGCGATACGCCCTTGGCGGCGTCACGCACCGGGTCGGGATGCCCGACGCGGTAGTGCGGAAAAGCCCCTGTGCCGTGGCGTAGCGCGGCCGGCCCTAGGGAAACCACGGGGTTATGCCGCGTTACGCCGTTCTCCTAAAATAATTCCTGTCTCCTTTCGCAGGGAGGCCGACCCGGTAAGTTCCAAAGGCGCAACTGCCGCAGCGGTCGTTCAGCAATTCTCCAGTCGACAACGACGTCGACATTCTGCCGGTCTCTCGGCATATCCCAACACCTACTCACGTCTACGCAACTTCGGCGTCGGCCTCTGCTCGTCCGTGCGTTTCGCGCCGGGGGCAAGTGCTGCGCGCCGCCTGCGCACAAGGGGCTTACCAACATGAGCATGAACCGCCGCCAGTTCCTGTCTTCCACCGCCGTCACCGCCGCGTCCGCCACGCTGGCGGGCCTGACGGGCACACGCGCCTTCGCCGCCGGCGAAGAAAAAATCAATGTTGCCGCCATCTATGACCTGTCGGGCGGGCTGGACATCTATGGCAAGCCGGTCATGGACGCGCTGCGCTTCGCGGCGGAAGAAATCAATGCCAACGGCGGCCTGCTGGGCCGGCAACTGAACTTCATCGCCTATGACGCGCAATCCAACATGCAGCTCTATGCGCAGTTCGCGCAACAGGCGGCCTTGCGCGACAGGGCCGCCGTGGTGCATGCGGGAATCACGTCGGCCTCGCGCGAGGTGGTGCGCCCCGTGCTGAATCGTTACCGCACGCTGTACTTCTACGACAACCAATATGAAGGCGGCGTGTGCGACCGGAACTACTTCGCCGCGGGCGTGACGCCGGCGCAAACCGTGCAGAAGCTGGCGCCGCATGCGGTGAAGCAATGGGGCAAGAAGGTCTACATCGTGGCGGCCGACTACAACTACGGCCAGATCGTTTCCAACTGGGTGCGCAAGTACGCGGCCGACGTCGGCGGCAAGACCGTCGCCACTGAATTCTTTCCGTTGGATGTGACCGACTTTGGCGCGGCCATTTCGAAGATTCAGGCGGCATCGCCGGACTTCATCTGGTCCGCCCTGGTGGGCGGCGCGCATATGTCGTTCTATCGCCAATGGAAGGCGACCGGCATGACCGGCAAGATTCCGCTTGCCTCGACCACGTTCGCGGGCGGCAATGAACACATCGTGCTGTCGCCGGAAGAATGCAACGGCTTCCTGGTTTGCCAGAACTACCTGCAAGAGCTGCCGGGCGCGGCCAACGCCGACTTCGTTAAGCGCTTCCACGCGCGTTATGGCGCCGATTACCCCTACATCACCGAGCTGGCCATGGGCGCCTACCAAGGCTTCATGCTGTGGGCCGAAGGCGTGCGCAAGGCCGGGTCGATCGACCGCATGAAGGTTATCGAAGCGCTGGAATCGGGCGTGGCCATCGACGCGCCCAGCGGCCGCGTAACGCTGGACCCCGCCACGCACCATTGCACGCTGGACGTGCATATTGCCGAAGTGCGCGACCGCAAGCTCAACCTGGTGGAAAGCTTCCCGCAGCAACAGCCGGGCGATACCGCGGCGGTGTGCGACCTGATCAAGAACCCGGCGGACAACCGCCAGTACGCCATCAAGTTCTGAGCACCCCATGGATCTCGTTGCCATCTATGCCATCGATATCCTGGGGGCAATCGCCATCCTCGCGCTCTTGAGCGTGGGGCTGGCGGTTGTGTTCGGGATGATGAAGATCATCAATCTCGCGCATGGCGAATTCATGATGCTGGGTGGGTATGTCGCCATCCTGGCCACCAACCAATGGGGCGTGCCGATCTGGATTTCCATGCTGGTGCTGGCGCCCTTGGCCGTGGGCCTCTTCGGCGTGCTGGTCGAACATCTGCTGGTGCGTCACCTCTATGGCCGCATGATCGACACCATGCTTGCCACCTGGGGCTTGTCGCTGGCCGTCATCGGCATGGCCACCATGGTGTTCGGCAATACCACCGTGGGTATCTCGTCGCCCTTGGGCGGCATTGCCATCGGCGCGCGCCAGGCCAGCGGTTATACGCTGTTCCTGATCGGTCTGGCGGCCATGGTGATGTTGGCGCTGTGGTGCCTGCTGCGCTTCACCGACTTTGGCTTGCGGGCACGTGCCTGCATGCAGAACGCCGCCATGGCCAACGCGCTGGGCATGAATCCCAACGGGGTCTACAAGCTGACGTTCGGCCTGGGCGCGGCGCTGTCGGGCCTTGCGGGCGCGGTGCTGGCGCCGTTGACCGGCGTCATCCCGACGATAGGCGCGGCGTATATCGCCAAGGCCTTCATCACGGTCATCAGCGGCGGCTCGGCCGTCATCGCGGGCACCGTGAGCGCCTCGGGCATCTTCGGCGCCATCAGCCAGGGCGTGACGTTTCTTGCCACGCCGGTCTATGGGCAGGTGGCCTTGCTGCTGGCCGCCATCGTGCTGATCCGCTTGCTGCCGCAAGGCATCACCGGTCGATTCTTCAAGCGAGCAATCTGATGCGTGTACCTGTCTTTTCCCTGGCGCTGGGCGCGGTGGCGGTTGCGGCCGCCGTGGCGCTGCCCTTTGTGGTGGATATGTTCAGCCTGCTGTCCATGACGGTCTATCTGATCATGGCGCTGCTGGCCCTTAGCCTGGCTTTTGTCTGGGGCCACGGCGGCATTCTGTGCTTTGGCCAGGCGGCCTTCTTCGGCTTGGGCGCCTATGCCTGGGCCGTCGGCGCGTTCAACTTCGGGCCGGGTCTGGGCGCGCTGGCGTTGGCGGTCGCGGTGCCGGCGGCGTTCGCCGCGTTGCTGGGCTACTTCATGTTCTACGGCAAGATCAGCGACGTCTATCTGGGCGTCATCACGCTGGCCGTCACGCTGATTCTGTTCAACCTGATGAACTCCACCTCGGGTGACAGCTATCGCATTGGCGAGGCCCTGTTGGGTGGATTCAATGGCATCCCCTCGATTCCGCCGCTGACCTTGCCTGGCGCCGCCGAACCGCTGTCGCCAGAAGGCACCTTCACGCTGGCGGCGCTGGTGCTCATCGCCGCCTATTTTGGTTTGCGCGCCGTGATGGCGTCGCGCTTCGGCCGCGTGGTGGCTGCCGTGCGCGAGAACGAGCAACGCGCCATGCTGCTGGGCTACAACGCCAGTTTCTACAAGCTGGCCGCCTTCACGCTGGGCGGCGCGCTGGCGGGCCTGGCCGGCATGCTCTACGCCAACTGGGGCGCGTTCGTCAGCCCCGGTGTGTTTGGGCTGGCGCAGTCGGCGCAGATCATCATCTGGGTCATTGTGGGCGGGCGCGGCACGCTGATCGGCCCCATCGTCGCCTGCGTTGCGCTGCAAGCCATGGTCACGCGGCTGGGTGCGCAACATACGGTGGACACAGGCTTGGTGCTGGGCGTGATCCTGATCCTGTTCGTGCTGCTGATTCCGCGCGGGCTGGCGCCCACCATCGCGGATGCCGCGCGCCGCCTGTGGCGGTCGTCATCGCGCTCGGCCACGCCTGCCGTCAAGGAGCAAGCATGAACGACATGCTGTTGGAAACGCAGGGCTTGAGCGTCAGCTTTGGCGGCGTGCACGCCGTGCGCGATGTGGACTTCCGCTTGCAGCGCGGCGAGGTGCGCTGCCTGATCGGCCCCAACGGGGCAGGCAAGAGCACCTTCTTCAAGATGCTGTCGGGCCAGCTGCGACCCAGCCGGGGCGAAATTCGCTTCAAGGGTAAACCGCTGCGCGGCCTGGCCACGCACGAAGTTGCCCGGCTGGGCATAGGCATCAAGACGCAGGTGCCCAGCGTCTTTGAAGGGCTGGATGTGCTTGAAGGCTTGCGGCTGGCCGCGGGCCGTCGCAGCGACGGCAATCCCGCCGACATCGCCGCGCGGGTACTGCAGGAAATCGGCCTGCAATCCGTGGCGCATCAAGCAGTCAATGCGTTGGCGCACGGCCAACGCCAATGGGTGGAGCTGGGCATGATCCTGGCCTCGCGTCCCGAACTGGTGTTGCTGGACGAACCCGCCGCCGGCATGACCCAGCAAGAAGTACGCAAGACCGCGGACCTGATCGCCGCCATCAACCGCCACAGCACCGTGGTGGTGGTTGAACACGACATGGCCTTCATCCGCCTGATTGCCGGCCGCATCACGGTCTTCAACCAGGGCGAGGTGCTGGCCGAAGGCAGCTTTGACGACATCATGGCGCACGCCGAAGTGCGTGCCGCCTATCTGGGCAAGCAAGGAGAGCCGCATGCTCAAAGCGCATGAACTGAAGGCCGGCTATGGCCGCATTCCCGTGCTGCACGGCGTGGGGTTCGAGATGGCCCCGGGTGAATTCACCGGTGTGCTGGGGCGCAACGGCATGGGCAAGACCACGCTGCTGCGCACGCTGATGGGCGAACTTCCGCTGACCGGGGGCTCTCTGTCCATGGATGGCCGGGACCTGGGCGCGTTGGCGCCGTATGCGCGCGCCCGCCATGGGCTGGGTTTCGTGCCGCAGGGCCGGCAGATCTTCCCGGCGTTGACCGTGGCCGAAAACCTGCGCATGGGCTGCGTGAAGCAATTGAGCCAGGCCGACGCCAAGATCGCGTCGGTGCTGAAGGTGTTCCCGCGTTTGCAGCGCCTGCTGGACCGGCCGGGCGGCAGCCTGTCGGGCGGCGAGCAGCAATTGCTGGCGCTGGCCCGCTGCCTGTGCGGCGACCCCAAGCTGATGTTGCTGGACGAACCCACCGAAGGCATCCAGCCTTCGATTTGCGACGAGATCGTGGAGGCCTTGCAGAACCTGCGGGCGTCCCTTGGCATCGCCATTTTGCTGGTCGAGCAAGACATCGACTTCCTGTGCGCCTTGTCCGACCGGATTCTGGTGCTGGAGAAAGGCGAACTGATCGCCGATGTGCCGACCGCTTCCACCACACCCCAAGAGATCGCCCGGCGTTACGGCGGTCTGCAATCCTGATACGGAATCCGAGATGTCCCTTCCCCGTCCCACTCTGGAAGCGCTGGACCAGGCCGCGCGTCGCATCGGCCTGAATCTGGACGACGCCACGCTGCGCGCCTACGACAGCATTCTGGAAGCCACCTTTGCCGAGTATGACCAGGTCGACGCCATGATCGACCAGCCCCCGGTGGTGCGTTACCCGCGCACCCCGGGCGTGCAGCCCGAAGACAACCCGCTCAACGCCTGGTACGTTCGCACCGAGATCGACGGCCGCCCGGACGGCCCGCTGGCGGGCAAGCGCGTGGTCTTGAAGGACAACATCTGCCTGGCTGGCGTGCCCATGATGAATGGCGCGGCCACGCTGCGCGGCTATGTGCCCGACCAGGACGCCACGGTGGCCACGCGCATCCTGGATGCCGGCGGCCGCATCGTGGGCAAGGCCCATTGCGAATACTTCTGCGTGTCGGGCAGCAGCCACACCGGCGCGGCCGGCCCGGTGCGCAATCCGCGCAACCCGGCGCATGCGGCGGGCGGTTCCTCGTCCGGCGCGGCGGCGCTGGTGGGCGCCGGCGAAGCGGACATCGCCATTGGCACCGACCAGGGCGGTTCCGTTCGCATACCGGCCGCCTATTCCGGCATCTACGGCATGAAGCCCACCCACGGCCTGATTCCGTACACCGGCATCATGCCCATCGAAATGACGCTGGACCATGCCGGCATCATGAGCGCCAACGTGGCCGACAACGCCCGCTTGCTGGATGCCGTGGCCGGCCCCGACGGCCTGGACCCGCGCCAGCAGAACCTGCCCGCCGAACGCCCCGCCTACGCCGATGCGCTTGACCTGCCGGCGCAGGGCCAGCCCTTGAAAGGCCTGCGCGTGGGCGTGGTGCCGGAAGGGTTTGGATGGAGCAACAGCGATCCCGAGGTCGATCGCGCCGTGCGCCAGGCCGCCGGCCACTTGGCCGCGCTGGGCGCCGAGGTGAGCGAGGTGTCGGTCCCCCTGCATCGCAAAGGCCACGCGATCTGGACCCCGATTGCCGTGGAAGGCACGACGCAGCAAATGAAGGGGTATAACTACGGCACCAACTGGAAAGGGCTTTATGTGACCGGATTGATGCAGGCGCAGCGCCACTGGCGCGATCACGCCGACGAGTTCCCGCATGACGTCAAAACCTGCCTGCTGGCGGGTGAATACTTCCATGCGCGCTACGGCGGCCAGTACTACGGCAAGGCCCAGAACCTGGCGCGCCGTTTGCGTCTGGCCTACGACCAGGCGCTTGGCCAAGTGGACATGCTGCTGATGCCCACGGTGCCGATGCGCGCGCCCCGGCTGATCGACGCCACCGCCGCGCCGGACGTCTTCGTGACCCGCGCCTTGGAAATGAACGCCAACACCGCCCCGTTCGACGTCACCGGCCATCCGGCCATCTCTGTGCCCTGCGCGCTGCGCGACGGGCTGCCGGTGGGCATGATGCTGGTGGGCCGCCACTTCGACGAATCCACGCTGTACCGCGCGGCCCACGCTTTTGAGCGCGACCTTGATTGGACGGCACTGTGAGCGCGCGCGACGGTCACCGGGTCGGTCTGCTGTTCTCGCACGAGAGCCTGACGGCCGCCACCGAGATCACCCAGGAAAACGCCACGCTGATGGCCATCGACGAGGTCAACGCGGCGGGCGGTATCGATGGCGTTCCGCTGGTGCCGGTGAGCGCGCGCGTGGGTGCGCAGCCGCCCGATTACCGCCAGGCGGCCGAATGGCTGTGCGACAGCCAGCGCGTGCCGCTGATCTTCGGCACGCATATGTCCAGCACGCGCAAGGCCGTGCTGCCGGTGGTGGAAAGCCGCCGCGCGCTGCTCTTTTACGCCACGCTGTACGAAGGCTTTGAGTATTCGCCGTATTGCTTCTACACCGGCTCGGTGCCCAACCAGAATTCGGTGCAGCTTGCCAGCTATGTGATCCGTCATTTCGGCAACCGGGTGCTGTTCATCGGCGGGCAGTACGTATACCCGCGCGAATCCAACCGCATCATGCGCGAGCTCTACGAACAGGCCGGCGGGGAAGTGGTCGACGAGGTCTATCTGCCGCTCAACGCACCGCAGGAAGATTTGGCCGAGGTGCTCAAGCGCGCCGTGGCGCTACGCCCGGACGCCATCTACTCGACCATGGTCGGGCGCGACATCGTCAAGCTCTATCGGGCCTACCGCGAGCTGGGCCTGGACCCCGCGCGCATGCCGATTGTCAGCCTGGCCACCAACGAAACCGATGTGGCGGCGTTGACGGCCGAGCAGGCCGAGGGCCACATCACCGCCGCACCCTACTTCGCCACGCTGGACACCGAACCCAGCCGGCGCTTCTCGCGGGCCTACCAGGCCCGCTTTGGCGAAGACAGCCCCATCACGGCGGGGGCCGAAGCCGCCTACTTTCAGGTGCATCTGGTGGCCGACGCCGCCCGTCGCGCGGGCGGCCTGGCCTTGCCGGCCCTGGTCAACGCGCTGGACGGGGCCAGCTTCGAAGCGCCGCAGGGCCTGGTCACCATCGATGGCGACACCCAGCACACCTCGCTCTGGCCGCGCATTGCCCGCGTGAACGCGCGCCGCCAGTTCGAAATCGTCTACGCGGCGCGCGCCGCGGTACGGCCGGTGCCGTACCTGGTGGACCACGCGCTGGACCCCGAGGCCCTGGCCCTATCGTGACGGCGCCTCGTAACCGGCCCGCGCGCAGCAGCACCGCGCTGCGCGAACTCAACGGCCTGCGCGTGATGGTCCTGCTGCCGCAGGACGCCGAATCACGCTTGCTGATGTCGCACCTGAAGCGCATCGGCTGTGTGCCGACGCAGCAATGGCCCTTGCCCGAACGGCTGGGCGCGGATGCCGACGTGGTGGTGCTGCCCATTGAAGAAGACCAGCGCGACGCCATCCAGTGTCTGGCGGACAGTCTTACCGAGCTGAGCCCGCCCTTGGTCGGCATCGTGGAATACGAAAACCCCGCCACCCTGCAACTGGTGCTGCAAAGCGGTTGTACCGGCGTCATCGAACGCCCCATCCGGCCCTTCGGCCTGCTGACGCAGCTGTTGCTGGCGCGTACCGCGTGGCGCCAGCAGGCCGCCACGCTGGCCCATGTGCGCAAGCTGGAAGGCCGCTATGCGGCCGCCAGCAAGGTGGCTACGGCCAAGACCTTGCTGATCGCTCGCGAGGGCATTACCGAACAGGAAGCGCATCGCCGCATCCAAAGCCGCGCCATGGCCACGCGCTCGTCGCTTGAAGACGTTGCCCAATCCCTTATCAACGAACTGTCCTGATCCCATGACCGCCTTCTCATTCCAGACTGTTGCCCATCTTGTCGTCGAACCCGGACTGGCCCGCCGCCTGGGCGCGTTGCTGCGCGAACGATACGCGGGCGAGCGTGCCGTGCTGGTGACCGACAGCTTCCTGCATCGCAGCGGCGCATTGCAGCCCGCGCTGGACAGCCTGGCGGCCACCGGCTGGCAGACGCTGGTGATCGACGATGTGGTGGCTGACCCGCCTGAAGCCGTGGTCGAGGCCGCGGCCGCGCGCGCACGCGCCTTCAATGCCGACATGGTCATTGGATTTGGCGGCGGCTCGTCCATGGACGTAGCCAAGCTCGTGGCGGTGTTGTGCCAGGGCGAGCAGCCCTTGTCGGCCATGTATGGCATCGATCAGGTGCGCGGCAAGCGCCTGCCGCTGGTACAGGTGCCGACCACGGCCGGCACCGGCTCGGAAGTCACGCCCATTTCCATCGTCACCACGGGGGCAACGACCAAGAGCGGCGTGGTCGCGCCGCAGCTCTATGCCGATGCCGCCTATCTGGATGCCGAGCTTACCGTCGGCTTGCCGCCGGCCGCCACGGCCGCCACCGGCGTGGACGCGATGGTTCACGCCATCGAGGCCTACACCAGCAAGCGCCTGAAGAATCCCCTGTCGGACCACCTGGCGGTGCTGGCCCTGAAGCTGCTTAGCGCCAATCTGCTGACCGTGTGCCGCGACGGCACGAATTTGCAGGCGCGTTCCGACATGCTGTTGGGCGCCATGCTGGCCGGGCAGGCGTTTGCCAACGCGCCCGTCGGTGGCGTCCACGCCTTGGCGTATCCGGTGGGCGGCATCTTCCATGTGCCCCACGGGCTGTCCAACGCCTTGGTGCTGCCCGCCGTGCTGCACTTCAATGCCCAGGCCGCCGCGCCGCTCTATGCCGAACTGGGTGCGGCGGTGGGCTTGCCGGCAAGCACGGACGCCGCGGCCGGGGCCGCCGCCTTCATCGCCTTCCTGGAAGATCTGATCCGCCAGGCGCAGTTGCCTCAAGGCCTGCGGGCGGTGGGCATTACCGAGGCCGACCTGCCCGCGTTGGCCAGTTCGGCCATGCTGCAGCAACGCCTGTTGATGAACAATCCGCTGCCCATCGACGAGGCGCAGGCGCTGGCCATCTATCGCGCGGCGTACTGAGGCGCGGCATAGCCCTTACTGGCTGCCGCCTTGCACCTGGGCGTACTCCACCACCGCGATGTCGCGAAACGCCCGGATCAGCGCCAGCCGGGGCGACACCCGTGACCAGATCAGGCCGAAGCGGCGCGGTTCGCAGTGTTCGGGCAACGGCAAAGCCAACAAGCCCAGCCGTTCGATCGCGCCGTTGGTGGATTGCGGCAGGATGGCCACGCCCAGGTCGCGGCTGACCATCACCGCAATCGATTCAATGGCGTTCAGTTCGAAACGTTCGCGCGGCGTAATGCCCACGCGCCGCAGATAGTCGTCAACATGGCGGCCTCCCCAGTCGCTGCGCTGATAGCGGATGAACGGCTCGGTGGTCAGCAGGCTGTGCGGATGCCGCCCGGCATGGCGGGGCGCCGCCGCTAGCACATAAGGTTCTTCGCGCAGCAACTGCCAGCCCAGGCTTTTTGATAAGGGGTAAGGCGCCTCCAGGGCGATGGCGGCGTCCAGCTCGCCGCTTTCGATGGCGGGATAGAAGCGCACCGAATGCCCCGGCTGAATCTCAACGTTGATCAGTGGATGGCGGCTGACCAGGTGTTCCAGAATGGCCGGCACCATGGAATTCAAGGCCGTGTTGCCCGCGCCCAGCCTGAGCTCGCCCATCATTTCGTCGGACCGCGCCAGGTAGCGGATCTTCTCGATACGCTCCAGAACCTCGCGCATGGGGCCGATCAGTTCAATCGCCTTGGCCGTCAGGTGCACGGTGCGACCGGCGCGCGCCACCAGCGCCACGCCCAATTCCTGTTCCAGTTTGCGCACTTGCTGCGCCACGGCGCCGTGGGTCAGCCCCAGGCGGCGAGCGGCCTCGGCCATGGATCCATGCTGGCCCACGGCGGCCAGCGTATGTAGGAAGTCGGTGTTCATAACGATAGATATTCTATCTTCTTATCGTAATTTGGCTGTCCCCTGGCGGCGTGGCCCAGCGCCACAATGCCACCAGGAGACTCCAATGAGAAGCAAGCTATTCGTGCCGGGTTCGCGCCCGGACCTCTTCGATAAAGCCATGGCCAGTCAGGCGGATGCGCTGTCTTTCGACCTGGAGGACGCCGTTGCGCCCACCCGCAAGCAAGAGGCGCGCAACACCCTGGCCTACTGGTTGGCGTCGCCCGGTTTCGCGGCGGCACAGGCCTTACATCCCAAGAAAATTATCGTCCGCGTGAACGCGGCCGACACCCCGTACTTTGCCGCCGACCTGGACGCGCTGGGCGGCTTGCCGATTGACCTCTTGAACCTGCCCAAGGTGGAAAGCGCCACCGCGCTGTGCGAGGCTGCCGCCCAAGCCATTGCCGCCGGTTTCCAGAATGAATTCCTCATCACCGTGGAAACCCCGCGCGCCTTGGCCTGCGCGGCCGAATTGGCCGCCGCGCATCCGCGTGTGGCCGGTTTGCAATTGGGCCTGGCCGACCTGTTCGAGCCGCTGGGCATAGACCGATATCAACCCGAAACGCTGCGCGCCGTGATGCTGTCCTTGCGCTTGGGCGCGGGTTGCGCGGGCAAGTACGCCATGGACGCGGCCTATGCGCGCGTGCGCGATGCCGACGGCTTTCGGGCCGAAGCGCAACTGGCCCGTTCGCTGGGTTTTCTGGGCAAGTCCTGCGTGCATCCCAGCCAGATCGCCATTGCCAACGAGGTGTTCGGCTTCAGCGCCGAAGAGGTCGCCGAGGCCGAGCGCATCGTGTCGGCCAGCCGCGAGCAAGACGGCGTGGGCGCCTTCCTGCTGGACGGAAAGATGATCGACGCGCCCTTCGTGCAGCGCGCCCGCGACGTGCTGCTGGCTGCCGGCCGCGCGGCCTGAATCGGGCCTAGGACCTGGCCCCTGGATATTGAGTGAATCGCAACATGGAATTTGAATCCCCCGCCAATCTGCCGCTGGCAGGCATCAAGGTGCTGGACCTTAGCGCCTATATTGCCGGCCCCTACGGCTGCGCCCTGCTGGGCGACATGGGCGCCGACGTGATCAAGGTGGAGCCGCCCGAAGGCGACAACCTGCGCAAGTACCCGTCCACCTTGGCGTCTGAAAGCCGCGCCTTTCTGGGCATCAACCGCAACAAGCGCGGCCTGTGCCTGAACCTGAAAGACGCGGCCGGCCACGACGTGCTGCTTCGGCTGGTGCGCGAGGCCGACGTGCTGGTCCACAACTTCCGGCCGGGTGTGCCGGAACGCCTGCGGATCGACTTCGCCACCCTGTCGGCCGTCAACCCCCGCCTGATCTACTGCGCCATGACGGGCTACGGCGCGGTGGGCCCCATGGCGCGCCACGCGGGTTACGACCAGGTGCTGCAGTCCATGACGGGCATGTGCGCGGCGCAGGCCAAGGCCGACGGCCCGCCCGAAGTGCTGTACGGATCGGTCGTTGACTATTACGGCGCCGCCTTGATCTCGAACAGCGTGTCGGCGGCGCTCTACCAGCGCGAGAAGACGGGGCGGGGCCAGGCTATCGAGGTTTCCTTGCTGGGCAGTGCGCTGGCCATGCAATCGGCCCGCCTGGTATGGGCCGAGGGCGAACCGCGACACATCGAACGCGACATGCGCTCGGGCGGTATCACGGGCATTCATCCCACGCGCGAAGGCCATCTGTATTTGTCGGCCAACACGCCGCATTTCTGGCGTGCGCTGTGCGGCCACCTGGATCTGCCCGAGCTGGCGGACCACCCCGACTACGACACCGTCAAGAAGCGCGCGGCGCAGGCGGCCGTGCTGGTGCCGCTGGTGCGTCAGGCTTTGTCGCGCGCATCGGCCCGTGAATGGGCGGAGCGCTTTGGCCAGAGCGTGCCCTGCGCCGAGGTGCGGCCGGTGGAAGACATGTTCGACCACCCGCAAGTTGAAGCCATGGGGCTGATGCGCCCGTATCACAGCAAGCAGGCGGGCAATTATCTGGGCCTGGCGCAATGGGCGCATTTCGATGCGTCCGGCGACGCCCGCGCCAGCGTAGGCAAGACCACCGTAGAGGTCACCGAGAACCCCACGGGGAGTGTCGCGGGGCCCGCCACGGGAAGCGCCAACGACAACGCCATCGGCCGCGCCGCGCCGAGTCTGGGGGAACACAGCAAAAAAATACTGTCCACCCTGGGATACACCGCGCAGGAAATTGAGCAATTAATGCAGTCCGCCGTGGTGCAATAAGCCGTAACAAAACGATAGCAAAATTCGTCTGTCACAGGACGAGGAGACCGCAGCCATGAATCAAGCACGCCGCTACCAGCATCGGCCGGAAGGATCGAATTGGGGGGACTTCGGGCACGACGACCAGCTCGGCACCCTGAATCATCTGGACAGCCAGGCGCGCTTGGCCGCGATTGCTGAAATTCAGACCGGCCTGTCGTTTTCCTTGAGCCTGCCGCTGAACGTACCGCGCGCGCCCGTGCTCAACCCGCGCCGCAAAGGCCCGGTGATCCAGCCCGCGGAAAAGAATGGCGTGCCGGTTTACCGCTACCCCTTGGCGCGCGACGTGCCCGGCGCCACCGACGTCGTCAGCGACGACCGCGTCACCCTGTCGCCGCAGTACTCCACGCAATGGGATGCGCTGGGCCATGTGGGGTCGATGTACGACGCCCATGGCACCGGTGAGGCGCAGCCCACCGGCTACAACGGCTTTGCCGTCAGCGAACCTCAAACCGACAACTTCACCGGCACCCAGGACCTGTCCATTGCGCCGATGGCGCGGCACGGCATTCAGGGCCGTGGCGTGATGGTGGACTTGCGCGCCCGCTTTGGCGACGCGCACCGCAAGGTGTCCTATCGCGACCTGATGGACGTGATGCAGGCCGATGGCGTGCAGGTCAGGCCGGGCGACGTGCTGTGCCTGCACACGGGCCTGGCCGATCTGGCGCTGACCCTGGGCGACGACGAACAAGACCGGCTCAAGACCAGTTGCTGCGTGCTGGATGGCGCGGATGCGCAACTGCTGGCCTGGATCAAGGACAGCCGTATCGCGGCCATCGCCGCCGACAACCACGCGGTGGAATTGCGCAACCATCATCTGGATTCGGGCACGGGGCCGTTGCTGCCCCTGCACGAACAATGCCTTTTCAAGCTGGGCCTGCCGCTGGGCGAGCTTTGGCACCTGACCCCGCTGGCGCAATGGTTGCGCCAGCATGGCCGACACGCTTTTTTCCTGACCGCCGCACCCATGTACGTGCCCGGCCTGGTGGGCGCGCCGGTCAACCCCATCGCGACTGTCTGACTTTGCCGGGCGGATCGCGCCACGATTCCATGATCCATTTGACATCCCCGTAGGGGGGATTTGAGGAGCACACATGAAGAAGACCTACATCGCGGCCCTGGCCGCCACCATTGGCCTGACCAGCGCGTTGGGCACGGCCCACGCCGCCGGTTACCCCGACCAGCCCATCACCCTGGTGGTGCCGTATTCCGCGGGCGGCGGCGCCGACAACGCCGCGCGCATCATCGCGCAAGGCATGAGCGAAGTGGCCGGCCAAAGCGTGGTCATTGAAAACAAGGGCGGCGCCAGCGGCGCGATCGGCGCGTCTTACGTGGCGCGTGCGAAGCCGGACGGCTACACGGTGCTGTACGACGCATCCGCCTTCGCGATCAACCCGGCGCTGCGCAAGCTGCCCTACGACGTGAAGAAGGACTTCATCCCGGTCTCGCAGGCCATCAGCGTGCCGAACATCCTGGTGGCGGCGCCCGGCTCGGCCTTCAACAACCTGCCTGACTTCATCAGCGCCGCGCGCGCCAACCCGGGTCGCTACACCTTCGCGTCCTACGGCCCCGGCAGCCTGGCGCAGATGGCCGCCGAACTGCTCAAGAAAGACGCGGGCATCGACGTGGTGCACGTGCCCTACAAGGGCGGCGCGCCGGCCATCGTCGACGTCATGGGCGGTCAGGTCGACGTCTATTTCGCCAACGCCGCGTCCAGCCTGAACTACGTCAGCGGCGGCAAGCTGAAGGCGCTGGCGGTGTCGTCGGCCAAGCGCATGCCCGAACTGCCGAAGGTGGCGACCGTTGGCGAAGCCGGCATCAAGGACTTTGACGTGTCGGAGTGGAACGGCTTCTTCCTGCCGGCCGGTTCCGACCCCGCCGTGGTGGCCAAGCTGCAAGACCTGGTGCAAAAGGCGCTGGCGCGCCCCGACACCCGCGAAAAGCTCGGCAAGCTGGGCCTGACCGCGGTGGGCAGCAGCGCGGCTGACTTCGCCAAGTTCGTCGACGCCGAACAAGTGCGTTGGGCCGAGGTCGTGAAAGCCAATAACATCTCGGTGAATTGATCGACATGGGCGCGGGCGGATTTTCTGCCCGTGCCCCTGTCCTCAGGCATTCACGCAAAGAGGGATCACATGAGCCGGGAAGACGATTTCGAGCGGGGCTTGGCCAACCGCCGCGCTGTGCTGGGCGATGAATGGGTGCAGCGTTCGCTGGACCGCGCCACCACGTTCACGGCCGACTACCAGAACATGATCACGCGCTATGCGTGGCACGACATCTGGAGCCGGCCTGGCCTGCCGCACAAGGCCCGTCGCATGATGGTGCTGGCGGTGACGCTGTCGCTGGGCCGCTGGGAAGAATTCGAGCTGCATGTGCGCGCCGCGTTGACGGCGTCGGATGACTCTCGCCTGACGCCGGATGAGCTCAAGGAAGTGTTGCTGCAGAACGCGATCTACGCGGGCGTGCCCGCCGCCAACACCGCGTTCAACCTGGCGCAGGCCATCCTGCGCGAGGTCGCCGAGCAGATCGGCTACGAGCTGACCGCCGCCGACCCGCGCCAGGCGGATCTGTTCAGCGGCGCGTCATCCTGATCCAAGCTTGTCTTTACCCCGGGCCGGAGTGAAAATCGCCGCTTGGCGTGCTGCACGGCAGCACATGGACGATGTCAGATCCGGCCGCCAGGGGAACGCAGTGAAGGATGCAGTCCAATACCAGACGCACACCGTAGCCGAACTCGTACCTGACTCGTCGTCGAAGTGGCTGTATCGCTGCGCGATGAGCTTGCTCAAGCATCCGGTGGACGACGCCATCGCCGAGCAGTTGTCTTTCATGGGCGAAACATCGGATGTCGACCGCGCCTGGTTCATTGAATACCGGCCCGACATGCTGCGCTTTCGCAACACCCATGAATGGTGCCGGGGCCAGACGCAGCCCTTCGTGGCCGAGCTTCAGGATGTGCCCACGACCTTGATCGCGTGGCTGCACAAGTTCATGGTGCAAGGCTATGCCGTGGCCATTCACGATGTGCACGACCTGCCGCGCACCGCGCGCATCATCCAGGCCGAATTCGTGCGCCAGGGCAACAAGAGCGTGCTGAGCGTGCCGGTATTCCACGACAAGAAGCTATGCGGGATCATCGGCTTCGACACCACGGTCCATCATCGGACCTGGTCCGCCGCCGAGATCAACGCCCTGTATCAATGCGCCAACCTGATCGGGCAGGCCAAGTATGCGCAAAGCCTGCGGCAAAGCCGCACGGCGATGCATGAAAGCGCCACGTCCGTGGTCTATCTGAACATGCGCGGCGTGGTGCGAGGCGTACAGCCCGAGGCCATCGTGGGCGTGCGATCGGCCGGCAACTACAGCGAGATCTGGCTGGAAGACGGTTCGATGGTGCTGGATTCCCGCGCCTTGGGAATGTGGTCGACCTTGCTGCCCGACAAGCTCTTCTTCCGCGTGCACCGCACCGCCATTGCCAATGCCTTGCATGTCATGGACGTGGACCGCCGACGCGTCGACAAGTGGCTGATCCGGATGCGATCAGTGGAGAACGCCTGGCCGGTGTCGCGCTCGTACCGCCGCCCGTTGCGCGAACGCATGGGGATTTGACTCCGGGGTTTTGACCCCCGGATTTGACTCACCCCGCCATGCCGTTCGTCATGCCGGAATGTTGTTTCGTCCTTGCAATGTGGCCAATGCCGGAGTTTTTGGGATCATCTCGCTTGGCGGGACTTCCCGCTTCCCCAAGGCACTCTTGAGAGAATCGGCATGCTGGCGTCTCGCGTCCTATCGCGCTTTACCTTCCTGGCCGTGGCCGCCGCTTGCGTGTTGGGCACGACCCCGGCCCGCGCCACGGACCTGGCCTTGCAAGACGCCGTGTCCATGGCCGGCATGCAGCTCTATCTGAACGCTGGCGCACCCGCCGTCCTCATCGCCGTGGTGCGCGGCGATGATGTGGTTATTCAGGGCTATGGAGAAACGGCGCCTGGCAATGGCGTGGAACCCGACGAGCATTCCATTTTTCGGATCGCTTCGGTATCCAAGGTCTTTGCTGGCGACGTGCTGGCGTCGCTGGCGGCCCAGGGCAAGCTCAAGCTGACCGACCCCTTGTCCCAGTACGCGCCCGCCAACGCCAGCGTGCAGACCCAGGGCCGCCCCATCACCCTGCTGGACCTGGCCACGCATTCGGCGGGCCTGCCGCGCGAACTGCCGGACCCGAACGCCAAGCCGTCCGACAACCCCTTCGCCGCCTTCGACCGCGCGTACTACTGGAAGTGGATCGGCGCCAACCCGCCCGCCTATCGGCCCGGCACCACTACGCTGTATTCGAACCTGGGCTTTGGCCTGCTGGGCGATGCGCTGGCGCGGGCGGGGGGCGCCGACTATTCCACGGTGCTGACCAACGAAGTCATCAAGCCCGCCGGGCTGGTCGACACGACCAACGTGCTGAACGACGCGCAGAAAAAGCGCTTGATGACGGGCCTGGATCCCTTCGACAAACCGGACCCGAACGCGCCGGTTCCTGACGTGATGTACGCCAGCGCCGGCATCTATTCCACGGCCGGCGACATGGCGCGTTGGATGCGCTGGCATCTGGACGGCGCCAGGCAGGGCAAGGAAGCGTTCACCCTGGCCCACACGATGTGGCTGCCGTATGACGGCTTGAAGTCGGTGGTGGGCACGGAAGTGACCGATGCCGATGGCATGGGCCTGGGCTGGGTCGTCAGCCTGCCCCGCGATGGCGCGCCCTTGTTGCTGGGCAAAAGCGGCGGCTTGGGCGGCTTCATGAGCTACGCGGTGTTGTCGCCCAATCGTGATCTGGGCATATTCGTCGTGGCCAGCCGGGTCAACTTCGCCATGTTCGGGAACATCCATTCCCAGGTGCGCGAACTGGCGGCCGAGCTGGCGCGGTGATCGGGTTTGGCCGGTGTCCAGCAATGGGCGCGTGTATTGCAAAATCGCTTTGCCAGGCCAGTGCCTTGTTCGCCCTGGCGGCCGGCGCGGTGTCCGCGCAAGAGGGGCCCGACCCCTTCAAGACCGAGATCTTCCTGACGCCCTACAGCCAGCTGGGAGACGGCGCGGACGCCTATCCGCATGTGAACGGCCGCTTCTTGCTGATGACCGGCTACACCGGCTTCTTTGGCATCCAGGACGATAACGGACAGATTCCGCGTTCGCATTGGAGCAGCGTGCAGCCCACGGCGGAAGCCGCGCTGGTCTTGCAACTGACGCAGCGCTTTTCGATCCGGACCAAGGCCACGCTCAACTCGTCAAACAACGAAACGAAGGACAACGCCTTTTCGGATCTGGGGGTGGACCTGGACAACCTGTTCGCCGCCTACACCGCGGTCCGCTACGCGCTGTACGGCGGCAAGATGGACCTGGGCTTTGGCGACGCCTGGCACGTCATCGACGGCCTGTACAGCGGCTTCAACGAGAACTCGGAATTTCGCGGATCCATCGGCCTGGGCGGTCGCTACACCCTCGACGCCGGCGGCCATGGCACGCACTCGGTGGCGGCGGTGCTGTTCAAGCGCGACGACACGGCCCTGAACCATCGGCTTAGCGTGGACGACGGATTCATCCGGCCCGACCAGCCGCCGCCATTCAGCGACCAACTGAAATCGTTCATCGTGTCTTATGACTTTCGTGGCTTGCCGGGCTGGGACGGGCTGTCCGGCGGGGTGGACGCCGGCCGCTTGCATGTGGACCCGGGCCAGGGCGAAAGCGCCAACACGGTTTCCGCCCGGCTTCGTTACGACGCGCCGCTTGCCAACGCCTGGAACCTGAGCTGGTTCAACGAAGCCACCTACGCCAGCGGGTTCCGGGGCGCGCCGGTAGGCAACGGCAATGGGGTGACGTCGGTATCGCTGTCGCGGGAACGCTGGCAATTCACCGCCACGGCCGCCGCGCGCAAATTGTCCGGCAGCGACGGCAAGCTGGCGCAGTACGGCTTGCAAGACGATTGGGACTGGGCGTTATCGGGCGCGGTCACCTACGTGACGCCGATGGGCTTCATCATTCAGGCCGGCATCACGCATCAGCGCGATCAGGCCATCCGCATCAACCAGGGCGTGTTCCGCATCGCCTATCAAGCGGGGTTCTAAGGTCATCATGATGAACAAAAAATCCATCATCGCCAGCGCGGTCGTGCTGGCATTGGGCGCGTCGATGGCGGCGCGGGCGCAGCCGATTTCCATTGAAAGCCACACCAGCCCGCCCGCCGACGCCATCGCGATCCCGGCGGGCAGCAAGGACCTGGCGGTGAAGAACTTGCCGGGCATTGTTCAGGACATCATGGCGCGCAGCCAGGTGCCCGGCATGGCGGTGGCGGTGGTCATCGATGGCAAGACGGTGCTGGCCCAAGGCTGGGGCACGCGCGAGGCTGGCAAGAACGCGCCCGTGGATGCGCGCACGGTGTTCCAGATTGCGTCCATCTCGAAGTCGCTGTCGGCCACCGTGGCGGCCATCGAGGTTTCCCAGGGCAAGGTGTCGTGGGACGACCCGGTTGCGCGGTATCTGCCGGACTTCGCGCTCAGCAACGCCTACGTTTCCACGCACGGCACCATCGGCGATTTCTTCGCGCACCGCTCGGGGCTGCCAGGCACGGCGGGCGACGACCTGGAAGACCTGGGCTATACGCGCAACGACGTCATTGCGCGGCTGCGGCTGCAACCCCTGGACGCGTTTCGCACGTCGTATCACTACGCGAACTTCAGCACGACGATAGGCGCCGAGGCGGTCGCGAAAGCGGCGGGCCGGCCTTGGGAAAGCCTGGCGCAAGACCTGCTGTTCAAGCCGTTGGGGATGACGTCCACCAGTTATCGCTACGACGACTTCATGGCGCACGCCAATCGCGCCGTGCTGCACGGCTATCAGAAGGGCAAGTTCGTGCCGCTGGGGCAGCGCAATGCCGATCAGCAGGCGCCGGCGGGCGGCGTGTCGTCCACGGTGGTCGATCTGGCGCAATGGCTGAAGCTGTTGCTGGCCAACGGCCAATACCAGGGCAAGCCCATGATTGCCGCCAGCGCGCTGCTGCCCGCCTTGTCGCCGCAATCATTCAGCGCGCGCGCCCACGACATCGACGCGCGTTCCGGCTTCTATGGCTATGGTTTCAACGTCAACACGGAGCTGGGCGGACGCCCGTCGATGGGGCATTCCGGCGCGTTCCTGATGGGCACGGGCACCACGTTCAAGGTCGTCCCGTCCGCCGGCATCGGCATCGTGGTGCTGACCAATGGGGCGCCCGTGGGCGCCGCCGAATCCGTAGCGGCCACCTTCATCGATACGGCGCTGTACGGCAAGCCCACGCGCGACTGGTACGCCGCTTATCACGGCGCCATGCTGGGCTTCTTTGAGCCGCAGGCCGATCTTTCCGGCGCCGCCAAACCCGCGACGCCCACCCCCGCCAAGCCGCTGCGCCAGTACGTGGGCCGCTATGACAACGCCTACTACGGCCCTGCCGAGATTCAAGAGGCCGGCGGCGCGCTGACGCTGGTGCTTGGGCCCAAGGGCATGCGGTTTCCGATGAGGCACTGGGACGGCGACACGTTTGCCTTCGCGCCCGCCGGGGAAGCGGATCTGGTCGACTCGCAGGCTTCTGTCGTGTTCAAGATGGGCCAGGGCCAGGCCAGCGGCCTGGACATCAAGTTCTACGACGAGACCGGCCTGGGGCGCTGGGTCCGCAAGTAGGGGCAAGCCGTCGCAAGACGGCGGTGTGATGGGGGCCTGATCGCAGGTGGTATCTTGTGCCTGTTTTCACCACCCGCCCTACCCATGTCCGACCCCCATCTTCCCGCCGACGCGGCGCCTTCCGACGCCGCATCTTCCGACGCGCCCGCCGCCATCCATCGGCCTTTCGTCCAGAACGCCGGCACGCGCCGCACGCTGCATTTCACGCAGAAGGAAATCCAGAGCAGCATGTCGGTGCTCAACCCCGATGCGCTGGAAATCGAATACACGCGAATGATGATGGGCTTCGTGCTGTTCAAGCCGGAGCCCGCCCGCATGCTGATGGTGGGCCTGGGCGGCGGCTCACTGCCCAAGTTCTGCTATCGCTACCTGGCCGGCACCCGGATTGACGTGGTCGAGATCGACCCCGCCGTCATTGCGCTGCGCGACACCTTCATGGTGCCGCGCGACGATGAGCGCTTCCAGGTCATCCAGGCCGACGCCGCCGACCACCTGCGCGGCCTGTCTGACCACGCCGACGTGATTTTCCTGGACGGTTACGGCGTGGGCGGCATCCCCGACGCCCTGTGCTCGGAAGCGTTCTACGCCGACTGCTTCCGCGCGCTGCGCGACGACGGCATCCTGGTCATCAACTACCACGTGAACCACCCCATGCACCACGACTACCTGGCCCGCGTGCGCGCCTCGTTCGGGCCGGCAATGTTCGAAGTGGTGGACGACGACATGACCAACAGCATCGTCTTTGCCTGCAAGGGCGACCTGTTGAACGACCCCGCCGCCGCGGAACTGAAGCGGCCAGCGTCGATACCCCGCGACGCCTGGCGCCAGTTGATGCCGACGATGCGGGTGATCGGGGCGACGCTGGAGCTTCGCTAGCTACGCCACCTTTCGAATCAGCACCGGAATCGACTTGTAGCTGGGCGTGCCGCTTTGCTTGTCCTGGTAGTCCAGCGGGCAAAGGTCATTGGCTTCGGGGTAGTACGCGCCGACCGAGCCGGCCGCGATGTCGTAGGCAATCGCCGTCAACCGCAGGCGCCGATGCGACTGGCCGGGCAGGTCGGTCTGAAGCTCGACGTCGTCGCCGGGTTCCAGGCCGTGGCGCGTCAGGTCGGATGCATTCATGAACAGCACGTCGCGCCGGCCGAACACGCCACGGTAGCGATCGTCCAGGCCGTAGATGGTGGTGTTGTATTGGTCGTGGCTGCGCAGCGTGGTCAGCGTCAGGCTGCCGGGCGATCCGGCGGGGTCTTCCTGCAAGCCACCATCTTGTATTCCCTTGAACGGCAGAAACTCAGCGCGGCCCGAGCGCGTTTTCCAGATGCGCTCGGTGGGCGGCAGCGGCAGGCGGAAGCCGCCCGGCTTCAGGATGCGTTCGTTGTAGCCATGAAAGTCCGGATACACCTGTTCGATCAGGTCGCGGATGCGGCCGTAGTCCTCCACCAGTTGTCGCCACGGGACGCGGCTGGCGGGCAGCGTGGCGGCGGCCATGGCGGCGATGATGGCGGGTTCCGAGCGCAGGTGCTCGGACGCCGGCGCCAGCTTGCCGCGCGAGGCATGCACCATCGACATCGAGTCTTCTACGGTGATGGACTGCGCGCCGCTGGCCTGCACATCGCTTTCCGTGCGGCCCAGCACCGGCAGGATGATCGCGTCGCGGCCAATCAGCAACTGCGAGCGGTTCAGCTTGGTGTTCATGTGCACGGCAAGGTCCAGGCGGCGCATACCGGCCTCGCACTGGCTGGTGTCGGACAAGGCCATGGCAAGGTTGCCGCCCAGGCAGATCAGCGCGCGCGCCTCACCGTTCACCATCGCCTTCATGGCGTCGACGGCGTCGTGTCCATGGCGTTCGGGCGGGCGGAAGCCGAACGTCTTTTCAAAGTTGTCGAACATCACTGGGTCGATCTTTTCGGTGATGCCGACGCTGCGGTTGCCTTGCACATTCGAATGCCCGCGCAGCGGGCAGATACCGGCGCCGGGCTTGCCGAAGTTGCCCCGCATCAGCAGCAGCGCGGCGATCTGCTGCACGTTCTGCGTGCCGCGCGCATGCTGGGTGATACCCATGCCGTAAGTGACGATGGTGGCCTTGGACCTGGCGTAGGCGGCGGCCACCTGTTCCAGTTCCGCGCGCGCCAGGCCGCTGGCTTGTTCGATGTCGGCCCAGGCGGTGTCGTCCAGGTCTTGCACGTAGGCATCAAACCCGTTCGTGTGCTCCGCGATGAACGCGTGATCCAGAACGCCAGACGCCTTGCGGTCCGCCTCCACCAGCGCCTTCATGATGCCCTTGAGCGCCGCCGCGTCGCCGCCAACCTTCACCTGGTAATACGTGGACGCGATGCGGGTCGAGCCGAACGTACCCATTTCGATGGGGTCTTGCGGGTCGGCGAAGCGTTCCAGCGCGCGTTCGCGCAAGGGGTTGAACACGATGATCGGCACGCCGCGCCGGGCGCATTCATGCAAGGTGCCCATCATGCGCGGGTGATTGGTGCCGGGGTTGTGGCCCATCGAGATGATCAGGTCGCAGGCGTCGAAATCATCCAGCGACACCGTGCCCTTGCCGATGCCGATGGCTTGCGGCAACCCGACGCTGGTGGCCTCGTGGCACATGTTCGAGCAGTCGGGAAAGTTGTTGGTGCCGAACTCGCGCGCAAACACGCTTAACAGAAAGGCGGCCTCGTTGGAGGCGCGGCCAGACGTGTAGAACTCCACCATGTCGGGGGCCGGCAGGCTGGACAGCGTGCGCCCGATGTGGGCAAAGGCCGCGTCCCACGAGATGGGCTGATAGGTGTCGCTGGTGGCGTCGTAGCGCAACGGATGCGTCAGGCGGCCGGCGTCTTCCAGCTGGTGATCGCTCCAGGTCAGCAATTCGGTGACGGTGTGCGCGGCGAAGAATTCAGGCGTGACCCGCTTCTTGGTGGCTTCCCAGGTGACCGCCTTGGCGCCGTTTTCGCAGAACTGGAAGGTGGACGTATGGGCCTTGTCGGGCCAGGCGCAGCCCGGGCAGTCAAAGCCGTCCGGCTTGTTGGTGCGCAGCAGAAGCACGGGCGCTTCGGCGATCCGCATCTGGTCGGCCACGGCCTGGGCCGTGGCCTTGAGCGCGCCCCAGCCGCCGGCGGGGGCGTCGTAGCGTTGAATGCCGGTCAGGCGGTTTGGTTTCTTGGGCGGGTTCTTGCTTGGCTTCATAAAAATCTCTGGTTCAAGATGCTATGAAGCACTGTATGCCAAGCGCCGTCAATAAATTGTGACGGACGGGCCTAGCCGATCGGCCACTTCGGCAAACGGATCTTGCGGTATGGCAGGCTGCGCCAATCCGGGCTGGCGGAACCGGGCGCGGCAACGTACAGCACGGCGTGGGCCAGCGGCGCGTAGCGGGCGTAGAAGTGATGGGCCGACTTCACCACGATGAGGCGTTGCGCCTTCAGATCGCAGCCCAACTGCGTGAAGAGGTCCGTGTGATAGGCCTGCGTGCGCAGCGACACCAGCGCGATCAGAATGCCGTCCGCATCGACCAGCGCGCAGTCGCCCAGTGCGATGCGGGTGTCGGCGTTGCCGGTCATCATCATGTTGGCGTGCGTGCCGACCACGCGGCAGCGCGCGTCCACGGGCGAGCCCGACAGCGGGCCGATCTTGCCACCAATGCGCAGGTCCAGTTCCGCGCCCACCCCCGCGTCGAAGGCGATGCGCGCGGCCACGGGGTCCCACATCGGCCCCAGCGCGGCACCGCGAACGCCGCGTTCGCGCAGGCGCGCCAGGATGTACGTCGAGTCGCCGGCCGCGCCGCTGCCGGGGTTGTCGGACCGGTCGGCCAGCACAATCGGACCCTGGCCGAACGCCAGGGCTTCGTCCAGCGCGTCATCCACGCCGCGGTAGGGCACCATCAATTGCTCGCGCATGCCGATCAGTTCGTCGGCCAGGGTTCGCGCCAGCGCTTGCGCGGCGGTAGCGTCGCCATCGGTGTAGACCAGCACCTTGGTGCCCATCTCCGGTACGTCGCCGGTGGCGAAACCCTGCGCCACCGAAATCGACAAGATGCCATCGCGGTTTTCCAGCGCCTTGATGCGGCTGACAAAGGCGCGCGCGGGGTCGCGCGTGGTGTGCATGGGCACCACCATGTCGCAATCCACCAGCGCCGGCGTGGGATGCTGCCGGCCCTGATGCGCCGCGCGGCACAGGTCGACGAGTTCGCAGGCGCGCTCGTACACATCAATGTGGGGATACTCCTTGAACAGCACCAGCACCGTGGCCTGCTCCACCATCAGTGGCGTCAGGTGCGCATGCGGGTCCAGTTCTGCGCCCACGGTCACATCGGGGCCGACCAGCTCGCGCACGCGGCGCAGGATGTCGCCTTCGCAATCGTCATAGCCATCGGCGACCATGGCGCCGTGCAGGCCCAGCAGCACCATGTCCACCGGCAGCGCGGCGCGCAGGTCCGCCAGCAGTTCATCACGCAGGGTTTCGTAGGCGGCGCGCGTGGTGATGCCGCCCGGTTGCGCCGACGCGACCAGCCCTTCCACCACCGTCCAGCCGTATTCTTGGGCACGCTCGCGCGCCACCCATAACGGCCCGCCGTAGAACGTCATGTGGTCAGGGTGCGTACCCGCCGGCAGGTATTCGCGCGACGTGAAGGCCGCCAGGCCCGTGGGCAAGGGCGAAAACGTGTTGGTTTCTGTGGCGAGTGCGCCGGTGAAGATACGCATGGGACGGCTCCAAAAGGCGCGCGGCGCCCGGTCAAGGTTGGAAGGGGGCGGCGTCGATGGGCAAGGCGCCGCCCGTCATCTGCGCGGTCAGCAAGGCGGCGCTGCCGCAGGCCAGCGTGAAGCCCAGCGCGCCCTGGCCCAGGTTCAGCCACAGGTTGTCGGCGGCGCGGCTTTTGCCGATCAGCGGCTTGCTGGTGGGCGTGGCGGGCCGCACGCCCGCCCAGGCCTGCGCGCGGGACAAGTCCAGGCGGGGAAATGCTTCGACCACCTGGCGCCGCAGCGTGTCCAGCCGCGTGGCGTCCACTTCGTCATGCTTGGCGCCGATGTCGACCATGGCGGCAATGCGCAGCACCTTGCCCAGGCGCGCGTAGACGATGCGCCGCTCGTAGTCGGTGACGCTGATGGTCGGCACGTCGGTGGTGTCCGCCGTGATCGGCACGCTCAGGCTGTAGCCCTTGAGCGGATAGAGCGGTACGCGCTGGCCCAGCGCCGCCAGCAGCGGCCGGCTGCCGATACCCGAGGCGACAACAAAGGCGTCGGCCTGAATATCGCCCGCCGCCGTCTGCGCGGCGACGATGCGGCCGCGTTCGCGGCGCAGGCGCTTGACGCGGGTGTCCATGTGCACCGTCACGTTGCCGGCCTGACGCAGCCGTTGGAACAGGGAATCCGTAAAGCGATGGCAGTCGGCGGTTTCCTCGCCGGGCGTGTAGACCGCGCCCGCGATGCGCGCACCCATGCCCGCCAGCGCGGGTTCGGCCGCCAGCGTTTCGTCGCGCGAGAGCACGCGTTGATCCGTGCCATGCGCCGCTTGATACCGCACCAGCGCGGCAGCCTTGTCCAGCTGCGCGGCATCGCGATACACAATCAGCTTGCCGGTGCGCGACAGGCCGAAATCCATGGGCGCATCCGCCAGCATCGCGTGCAGTGTGTCGCGGCTGAGGTAGGACAAGGACAACAGCTCGGCGGTGGATGCGCGCGATACCGATGCGCGGCAAGCTCGCAGAAACCCCGCCAGCCACAGCCATTGCGACGGATCGAATCGATAGCGCAAACGCAGCGGCGAATCGCGCCGGAACATCCAGCCCGGCATGTCGGCCAAGGCGCCGGGGCCGGCCAGCGGCGCCACGTAGCTGTAGCTGAGTTGCCCGCCGTTGGCAAAGCTGCTGCCCATGGCCGGCTGCGCCCGTTCGTCCACCAACGCCACGTCGTGCCCCGCCCGCGACAACAGGTGCGCCGTCGTCACGCCGACCACGCCCGCCCCAATTACGCATACCCGCATGACTCGCCTCGTAGGTTCAGGTTGGGCACGATTCTGGGCCGCGCAATGAGGCCGGGCAAATTCCAAATCACATGCCATCCATAACCTTGCGATATGTGTGCGGCGCGCGTGTGTCACCCCGTCGCTCGCTGATTGCCGCCCTATCGTTTTCCCTAAAGCGCGAACGTCGTAACGCGGCTTTCAACCGCTTTTACCGGGAAAAACACGCACACCATAACCTTGGGTTATCCATAGGCGCACGTTAGCTATTTGTGCCGCGAGTGTGCCCCGCCGATGATCCGCTTACGGAACGCAGCGCCGCCTTGAACAGGATGGCGATGACGGATAACCGGCCTATACAAGGGGAAATGATGACGTCTTACCGGAACGCCGCGTGTGCCGCGGCGCTTGCGCCAGCCTGTCCGGGAGCGCAGCCATGAAGGTCTTCAGCGCTGGTCTGGGCACCGAGACCAACACCTTCGCGCCCATGCCCACCAGCCTTGCGGCATTTCAAGAGCGCGACTACTACCCGGCGGGCACGCATCCCGATTCGGTCACCTTCGCAGGCGCGCCGCTCTACGTGGCGCGCCTGCAAGGTCGCGAGGCGGGGTGGACGCTGGCCGAAGGGCTGGTGACATCCGCGCAGCCGGGTGGCATCACCACGCGCGCCGCCTACGAGACCTTGCGCGACGAACTGCTGGCGGACCTGCGCGCCGCGCTACCGGTCGACATGGTGTTGCTGGGCCTGCATGGCGCGATGGTCGCCGATGGCTATGACGATTGCGAAGGCGACCTGCTGCGCCGCGTGCGCGAGCTGGTCGGCCCCAACGTGACCGTGGGCGCCGAACTGGATCCGCATGCGCACCTGACGCCACTGATGGTCGAGCAGGCCACCGTGCTGGTGCTGTTCAAGGAATATCCCCACACCGATATACGCGAACGCGCGGAAGACCTGCTGGCCTTGTGCCTGGATGCGCAGGCCGGCCGCACGCGCCCCGTCGCCGCGTTGGTGGATTGCGAGATGATCGTGCCCATGCACACCACGCGCGAACCGGCGCGCGGCTTTGTCAGCCGCATGAAAGCGCTGGAAGGCCGCGACGGCATTCTGTCGGTGTCCGCCGCGCAGGGCTTTGCAACCGGTGACGTACCCGAGATGGGCACCAAGGTGCTGGTCTACGCCGATGGCGACGCGGCTTCCGCGCAAGCCCTGGCGCGCACGCTGGCTGATGAATTGATCGGCATGCGCGAGCAGTTGATGGTGCCTTACCGCAGCGTGGACGAGGCGCTGGATGAAGCGTTGGCCTTCGACGGCGGCCCCGTGGTGCTGGCCGACCGGCCCGACAACCCGGGCAGCGGTGCACCGGGCGACGCGACCTTCGTCTTGCGCCGCATGCTGGAACGCGGCGTGAGCAACGCGGCGCTTGGGCCGATGTGGGACCCAGTCGCCGCGCGCATCGCGTTCGACGCGGGCGTGGGCGCCGAACTTGACTTGCGTATCGGCGGCAAGGTTGGCCCGCTGTCCGGCGACCCTGTTGATCTGCGCTGCACCGTCCTCGCGGTGCAGGCGGAACTCGTCATGACGGGGCTATCCGGCGCGCCCGCGCCGATGGGCGACTGTGCGCTGGTTGAAGCGCAAGGCATCCAGATCGTGCTGACATCCGTGCGCAACCAGGCCATCAACATGGACCTGTTCACGCAGTTGGGATGCGATCTCTCGGCCAGGAAGATTGTCGTGGTCAAGTCCGCTCAGCATTTCCATGCCTCGTTCTCGCAGGTGGCGCGCCACATCATCTATGTGGGCGGCCGGGGCGTTGCCACGCCCGATTGGAAGACCCTGACGTATCGCAACATCCGGCTGCCGAAGTGGCCGCTTTAAGATCCTGCCGGCGTAAATGCGCCGGCAAATCCACCAATTTGATGGGAGCCTAGTGCGATGAAAAACCGCCTGCTTTGCCTGTTCTCGATGGCCACGCTTGGCCTTGCCTGCACCTTGGGCGCCGCGCCCGCGCAGGCACAAACGCAAGCCAAGACGCTGCGTATCGTTCCGCACGCCGACCTGAAGGTGCTGGACCCGACGTTCACCACCGCCTACATCACGCGCAATTTTGGCTATATGGTTTACGACACGCTGTTCGCGATGGATACGCACAGCAAGCCGCAGCCGCAGATGGTCGAAAAGTACGAGGCCAGCGCCGACAAGAAGACCTGGACCTTCACGCTGCGGCCCGGCCTGAAGTTCAGCGATGGCCAGGCGCTGACCACGGCGGACGTGATTGCGTCGCTGGAGCGCTGGTCAGCCCGCGACAACATCGGGCAGGCCATCACGCGCGCGGGCGGCAAGTGGGAAGCGCAAGACGACAGCCGCTTCACGCTGACGCTGACGCAACCGTTCGACCTGGTGCTGGATGGTCTGGCCAAGGTGTCGAGCTACCCTGCTTTCATCTTGCCAAAACGCCTGGCGTCGCAACCCGCCACCCGCCCGCTGACCGAAGTGGTCGGCTCGGGCCCCTACGTGTTCAAGCGCGACGAGTGGGTGCCCGGCAGCAAGATCGTGTTCGAGAAGAACCCGAACTACATCGGCCCCAAGGCACCCGCCGATGGCCTGGCGGGCGACAAGACGCCGCACATCGCCCGCGTGGAATGGCGCGTGCTGCCGGACTCCAACAGCGCAACCGCCGCCCTGACCAATGGCGAAGTCGACATGATCGAGCAGGCGCCCGCCGACTACATCGATGCGTTGCGCGCCAACAAGAACGTCAAGATCGGCGTGCTGGAGCGCGCGCAAGGCTACATCGTCCTGAACCAGTCCATGCCGCCGTTTGACAACCCGAAGGCGCGCCAGGCCATTGCGCACCTGATCGATCAGGACAAGTTCACCGCCGCCATGGGCTACCCGGATGACCTGCGCATGAAATACTGCGCCACGGTCTTCATCTGCGGCGGCCCCAACGACAGCACGGCGGGCGCGGCGCCCTATGCCAAGCCCGATCCGGCGCTGGCCAAGAAGCTGCTGGCCGAAGCGGGCTACAAGGGCGAGAAGCTGGCCATCCTGTTGCCCACCGATCTGGCTTACCTGAATTCCGCCACCCTGGTCGCCATCCAGGCCTTGCAGGATATTGGCGTCAACCTGGACATCCAGTCGATGGACTGGGCCACGCTGACGGCGCGTCGCGCGCGCAAAGCCCCCTTGGACAAGGGCGGCTGGAACATCTTCCTGTCGGCCGCCTCTGAATTCAACGTCGACTCGCCGCTCAGCAACACCTATCTGGGCGCGGTGTGCGGCAACAGCCTGCCGGGCTGGCCGTGCGACAAGAAGCTGGACGAATTGCGCCAGCAGTGGATCTCCGCGACCACCTCCGACGAACGCAAGCGGGTGCTGGACCTGTTCCAGGAGCGCGTCTACGAAGTCTTCCCCGTGATCTCGATTGGGCAATATTCGCGAGCCTTCGCCGCGCACAACAGCCTGAAGAACACGGACAAGATCTGGAGCCTGCCCAACCTTTGGGTGTTGGACAAGTAGTCCGCGCCCGCCGCTACCGATACGCGAGACAACTATGGGTTACATCATTCGGCGCGTGCTGGCCATCGTGCCAGTCATGGCGGTGGTGGCAGTGATCGTGTTCCTGCTGATCCACCTGTCGCCCGGCGACCCGGCGGCATTGATCGCCGGGGACTTCGCCACCGCGGAAGACATCGCCACGCTGCACACGGCGCTGGGCCTGGACGAGCCGCTGTGGCGGCAGTTCGGGCTGTGGGCCGGCAAGTTGCTGCAGGGCGATCTGGGCACGTCGATCTTCACGCAGGTTCCCGTGACGCAACTGCTGTCGCAGCGCGTGGAACCGACCTTGTCGATCGCCGCCATCACGATGCTGGTATCCATTCTGGTGGCGGTGCCGCTGGGCGTGTTGGCGGCCTATCGCGCCGGCACCTGGATCGACCGTCTGGTCATGCTGTTCGCGGTGCTGGCGTTTTCCTTGCCGGTGTTCCTGGTGGGTTATCTGCTGATCTATGGCTTTGCCGTCAAGCTGCAATGGCTGCCGGTGCAGGGCTACGTCAGCCTGTCCAATGGCGTCGGGCCGTGGTTGCGCAACCTGACCCTGCCCTGCATCAACCTGGCGCTGGTGTACATCGCGCTGATCACGCGGATGACGCGAGCCACCGTGGTCGAAGTGCTGCACGAAGACTACATCCGCACCGCGCGCGCCAAGGGCCTGGCCGTATTGCCGGTGCTGGAGCACGCGCTGCGCAACGCCGCCATTCCCATTGCCACGACGGTGGGCGTGGGCATTGCGTTGTTGATTGGCGGCGTGGTCGTGACCGAGACGGTGTTCGCCATACCGGGCATTGGCCGCCTGGTCATCGACGCCGTTCAGCACCACGACTACCCCGTGATCCAGAGCGTGCTGCTGATCTCGGCCGGCGCCTACGTGCTGATCAACCTGTTGATCGATCTCAGCTACCGGCTGTTCGATCCGCGTATCCGTTATTGAGCCGTCGCGGGAAAGATTCATGTCAGAAAATTCGATTTCCACTCAAGCGCCCGCCGCGCCCATCCTGCTGCATGAGGCGCTGACGACCGGGGGCCGGCGCTGGCGCTGGATACGCAAACACCCCACGCTGATCATTGGGCTGGTGCTGCTGCTGATCGTGGCGGCCCTGGCGATTGCCGCGCCCTGGATCGCCACGCACAACCCCATCACGATCAACCCCCTGCAGCGCTTGAAGCCGCCGTCGGCGGAACACTATTTCGGCACCGATGCGATGGGCCGCGATGTGTTCAGCCGGGTGGTGTGGGGCGGCCGGGTGTCGCTGGTGGTCGCGATCGTCGTGGCGCTGGTGGCCAGCCTGCTGGGCGTGGTGCTGGGCCTGCTGGCCGGGTTTGTGCGCTGGGCCGACGCCATCATCATGCGCATCATGGACGGCATGATGGCCATCCCGGACATCTTGCTGGCCATTGCGCTGATGGCGGTGATACGCGCCAGCCTCACGACCGTGATCATCGCCATCGCCATTCCACAGGTGCCGCGCGTGGTGCGGCTGGTGCGTTCGCTGGCCTTGACGCTGCGCGAACAACTCTATGTGGAAGCGGCGCATGCCATTGGCACGCGCCTGCCGGTGATACTGCGCCGGCATGTGCTGCCCAACATGGTGACGCCGCTGGTCGTGCAGGCGACTTTCATCGCCGCCACCGCCGTGCTGACCGAAGCGGTGCTGTCGTTCCTGGGCGTCGGCGTGCCGGCCCAGGTACCCAGTTGGGGAAACATGATGGCCGATGCGCGCAACTACGTGGCCGTGGCCTTCTACACCATTCTGTACCCGGGTATCTTGCTGGCCATCACCGTGCTGGCGATCAACCTGATGGGCGACGGCCTGCGCGATGCGCTGGACCCGCGCCTGGCCAACCAACGCTAGGAGGACGCCATGGCTCTATCCCCCGCCAACGCCGTCGCCCCTGGCGACGTGCTGCTGGAAGTCGACAACCTGCGCACGTACTTCGATACCGTTTCCGGCACGGTCCGGTCGGTGGACGGCGTGTCGTATCAAGTGCGGGCCGGTCGCACGCTGGGCGTGGTCGGCGAGTCCGGTTGCGGCAAGAGCGTGACGGCGCTGTCCATTCTGCGTCTGGTGCCGACGCCGCCCGGACGCTTTGCCGGCGGCCAGATCCGGTATCGCGGCACCGACCTGCTCAGCCTGACTGAAAAGCAGATGCGCCAGATTCGCGGCAACCGCATCTCGATGATTTTTCAGGAACCGATGACCTCGCTGAATCCGGTGCTGACCGTGGGGCGCCAGATTGCCGAGACGGTGATGGTGCACCAGAAACTGAGCCGTCGCGACGCCTACCGCCGCGCCGAGGAAATGCTGCGGCTGGTGCAGATTGCCGAGCCCGAACGCCGGGTACACGAGTATCCATACCAGTTGTCGGGCGGCATGCGGCAGCGCGTGATGATTGCGCTGGCGCTGGCCTGCAACCCCGAGGTGCTGATTGCGGATGAACCCACCACGGCGCTGGACGTCACCATCCAGGCGCAGATCGTGGACCTGCTGCGCAACCTGCAAAAGACCTTGGGCATGGGCATCGTGCTGATCACCCACGACCTGGGCGTGGTGGCCGAATGCTGCGACCGCGTGGCGGTCATGTACGCGGGCCGCAAGGTCGAGGAAGCGCCGGTGGCCGAATTGTTCGACCGCCCTTTGCATCCGTACACGCGGGCACTGATGGGCTCGATGCCGTCGATGAATGCGGCCACGCAACGCCTGGCCGAGATTCCCGGCATGGTGCCCGCGCCCAGCGAACTGGGCAAAGGCTGTAGTTTTGCGCCGCGCTGCACCTATGCCACCGAGCGTTGCCGCGTCGAGGCCCCGGAGCTGACCACGCACGGCGACGATCATGTGGTGGCTTGCCATGAGGTGGCGCGCGTGGCGGCGCAGCCAGCTCCGCAAGCCGCCTCCATTCCGGCGTCCAGCGCCGACCTGACCGGAGTTCAAGCATGAGCGCCCCTATGCAGCAGCCGGCATCGGCATCCACCGCGCCTTTGCTGGAAGTGCGCGACCTGAAGATGCACTACCCCGGCGCGGGCGGCTGGTTTCAGCCGCGCCGCAAGGTCATCCAGGCGGTGGACGGCGTGTCGTTCAATGTGGCGCGCGGAGAAACGTTGGCGCTTGTCGGCGAGTCGGGTTGCGGCAAGACGACGACGGGCAAATCCGTGCTGCGCCTGATCCAGCCGACGGCCGGATCGGTGAAGCTGGAAGGCGAAGAGATCCTGTCGTTGCGGCCGGAACAAATGCGCGACCGGCGGCGCGACATGCAGATCATCTTCCAGGACCCCTATGCGTCCTTGAATCCGCGTATGACGGCGGGCGACATCGTCGGCGAACCGCTGCGCAACTACCCGATGCCTGGCGCCCGTGCCCGGGTGGACGAACTGGCCTGGCTGTTCAGCAAGGTCGGCCTGCGCCCGGAATCCATGAAGAAGTTTCCGCACGAGTTCTCGGGCGGGCAGCGGCAGCGCATTGGTATTGCGCGGGCTTTGGCGCTGCGGCCCAAGCTGATCGTATGCGATGAGCCCGTGTCGGCGCTGGACGTGTCCGTGCAGGCGCAGGTGATCAACCTGCTGATGGATTTGCAGCAAGAGATGGGCATCGCGTACTTGTTCGTGGCGCACGACCTGGCCGTGGTGCGGCACATCAGCCATCGCGTCGCGGTGATGTACCTGGGCCGCATCGTCGAAGTGGCAGACCGCGACACCTTGTTTTCGCAACCCAGGCACCCGTACACCGAGATCCTGCTGTCGGCCGTGCCGGTGCCCAACCCGCACAAGCCGGCGCAACGCAAACTGCTGCAAGGCGATCCGCCCAGTCCCGCGAATCCGCCCAGTGGCTGTCGTTTCCATACGCGCTGTCCGCTGGCGCAACCGATCTGCCGTGAAACGCAACCGGCGCTGACCGAACGGCCCGTGGCATCGGGCGCTGGGCAGCAATGGGTGGCGTGCCACTTCCGATGAACGCGCCTGCATTGTTGGCGGGGCCCCTGTCGTCGTCGTCGACGGATATCGATCCGGTATTCGGCCAATCGATCGGGGCATTGCAGGCGGCGATGGCGGCGGGGAAACTCAGCGCCGTCGACCTGGTGCGTGCGTATCTGGCGCGCATTGCTGCCTACGACCAGCACGGTCCCGTGTTGAACGCGGTGCTGGCATTGAATCCGCGGGCCGAGGACGAGGCCCAAGTCTGCGATGCGCAGCGACGGCACGGCGCGCCGTTGGGTTTGCTGCATGGCGTTCCGATTCTTATCAAGGACAACATCGACGCTGTCGGCATGCCGGCCACGGCCGGATCGCGCGCGCTGGCGCAACGGCGGCCGGCGCAGGACGCCGACGTCGTGCGGCGCCTGCGCCAGGCGGGCGCCATCGTGTTGGGCAAGACCACGCTGCATGAACTGGCGTGCGGCATCACCAACGTGTCTTCCTTGTCCGGCCGTACCCGCAATGCCTATGACGCCGCGCGTGTGCCGGGCGGTTCCAGCGGCGGCAGCGCGGTGGCGGTGGCGGCAAGCTTCGCGGCGGCCGCGATCGGCAGCGACACCAGCGGTTCAATCCGCATTCCGGCGGCGTTCAACCAGGTGCTGGGCCTGCGCCCGACAGCCGGGCGCTGCAGCACGGCCGGTGTCGTGCCCTTGTCCCCCACGCTGGACACCGTGGGCCCGATGGCACGCTGCGCGGACGATCTGGCGCGGTTGTGGTCGGTGATGGCGGGCACGGACCGGGCAACGCCGGCCGCGCCGCGAGCGGGCACTGACTGGCGCGTCGGCACGCTGGATTCGCTCTTTGGAGACGATCCTGGCGAACGCGAAGTTTCAGCGCACGCGCGAACCGTCTTGACGCGTTGGCAGACGCAAGGGGTGCGGATTCAATCCGTGAATCTTCCCGTGGACGATGCGCGCTTGATGGTGGCCAACGTCACGGGCTACGAATTTCGCGATGCGCTCGCGGGCTGCCTGCATGACGCCGGCCTGCCTGTCCGCAGCCTGTCCGATATTCTGGACGGCGCCTACCCCCATCCGGAAGTGATGACCCTGCTGCGCGAGCGCGAGGCGCTGCGCGACCCAGACGGCAGCGTGCGCCAGGCTGTACTAGGGCGCGCGGCGGCGATCCGTGCCGAGGTGCTGGCGGCATTGGCATCCGGCTCGCTGGACCTGCTGGCCTATCCCAGCGTGCGCGGCGCGCCGGTGTTGCTGGGCGAACCGCAGCGCGGCGGCAATGGGCTGCTGGCGGCGGTGACCGGTTTGCCGGCCTTGAGCCTGCCCATCGGCTTCACGCAGAGCGGCATCCCGGTCGGGCTGGACTTGCTGGGTCCGGCGGGTAGCGAGCCGATGCTGTTGGACGCGGCCAGCGCGCTGGCGCGGTTATCTCAGCAGCCGCTCAGTCCCACTTCGCCGCCAATCCTTCGGGACTGACTTCGCGCCCATTGCGTTCCAACGCGGCAATCCGCGTCATATCCTCGTCGCTCAAGCGCAGTTGCTGGGCAAGCAAATTGCTGGCCAGGTTGTCGCGCTTTGTCGATGAAGGAATCACGGAATAGCCCAGTTGCAGCGCCCAGGCCAGCGCCACTTGCGCGGGCGTGGCGTTGTGGCGTTGGGCGATCTGCTGGATGACCGGGTCTTTCAGCACCTTGCCGTAGGCCAGCGTCATGTAAGACGTGACGTGGATGCCCTGTTCCTTCAGGAAGGCGGTCAGCGCGGTGTTTTGCAGATAGGGGCTGAGCTCGATCTGGTTGGTGGCGATGGCGTCGGCGCCCACGGCGGCGATGGCTGCACGGGTTTCGGCGATGGGGAAGTTCGAGATACCGATCTGGCGCGTCAGGCCTTGCGACTTGGCCTCGGCCAGCGCGCCCATGCATTCCGCGATCGACACGCCGTTGCCGGGTGCGGGCCAGTGGATCAGGGTCAGGTCGACGTAGTCGGTGCGCAGCTTGGCCAGGCTGTCTTTCAAGCTGGGTACAAGCTTGGCCTGCGCCATGTTGGGCACCCAGATCTTCGTGGTGATGAACAGGTCTGCGCGCGCCACGCCGGATTCGGCGATGGCCTGCCCCACGTCGGCTTCGTTTTCGTAGATCTGCGCGGTGTCGATGGCGCGGTAGCCGACGTCCAGCGCGTTGCGCACCGAATCAATGACGACCTGACCTTGCAGGCGGAAGGTGCCGACGCCAAAAGCGGGAATGCTCATGTAAAACTCCGAATGGGGGGTGAAGATCCAGGCGGCAATGGCCTGGGAATGCATGCAGTGTGCCCGCCTGATCCTTGCTGAAAAAGCCCTGTATTGGCGAAAGACTTTTGATATAACGTCAAACATGAAAACCACACTCGACGAAATGCAGGTCTTTATCGCGGTGGTGGACAGCGGGTCCATCACCGCTGCCGCCGACGTGCTGGGCCAGACCATTTCCGCCACCAGCCGCACGATGAGCCGGCTGGAAGAGAAGCTGCAAACCACGCTGATGCGGCGCACCACGCGCCGGCTGGAGCTGACCGAAGAAGGCCGCGCCTATCTGGAACAGGTGCGGCGCATCGTGGCGGCGGTCGAAGAAACCGAAGACCTGATGAATGTGCGGCGCAATCAGCCGGCCGGCCTGTTGCGCGTGGATGCCGCGTCGCCGTTCATGCTGCATGTGATTGCGCCGCTGGTGCCGGGCTACCGCAAGCGTTATCCGCAAGTGGAACTGGAGCTCAACAGCAACGAAGGCAATATCGATCTGTTGGAACGCCGCACCGACCTGGCCATCCGCATCGGGCGCCTGAAGGACTCGTCGTTGCACGCGGTGTTGCTGGGCCATAGCCGTGTGCGCGTGTTGGCCAGCCCGGCCTATCTGGCGCAACACGGAACGCCCAAGCGCGTGGCCGACTTGGCCACGCACACGCTGCTGGGCTTCAGCCAGCTGGACGCGCTGAACGAATGGCCGTTGCTGGATACCGACGGCCAAGCCTTGCACGTCAAGCCGGGCGTGCGCGCCCATAGCGGCGAGACACTGCGGCAGTTGGCGCTGAATGCCGGGGGCATCGTCTGCCTGTCCGATTTCATGACGCGAGCCGACCGTGAATCGGGCGCCTTGCAGCAAGTGCTGCCGCGCCACACGCAAGATGTCAGGCAGCCGATCAATGCGGTGTACTACCGCAACACCGCGATCTCATCACGCATCAAATCGTTCATCGACTATGTGGTTGAAATGGTGGGGCCCAATGGATTCTCGGAGCCGGCCGGACGGTGAGAGATGTGTCTAATCGAGACATGGCAGCGGGCGCGACCAGGGGCAAACGTATACTGCCCCCGTTTTAATTCTGGATAGCCCCAAAACCATGAGCATCTTCTCCCGCTTCTTTGGCCGCAAGGAAGAATCCGCCGACGCTCGCGCGCTGGCCGCCAACCCCGCCATTGAAAACCCGCTGAGCTTGCAGGTGCTGTTCGCCGCGCCACTGGCGCTGAATGAGGACACCCTCAAGGCTGCGTTGAGCGCGTATCACCCGTCAATGAGCGAGGCCCGCGTCGAAATCGCGCCCGACATGCCGGAAGTGCTGGGCCTGGCGGGCTGGGGCGAGCACGTGGTGCGGCTGGTGGGTTTTGATGCGCCGTATCCCAAGGATTCATTGGAAGCCTGCGTGGCGCCGGCCCATTACCCTGGCACGGTCAAGGACGAAGTCCGCGCGCATGCCAGCCACATCATCCTGTACTACGCAGGGTTTGAAAAAGATCCGCTGGAGCAGTACGTGGCGCTGGCCGCCGTGGCCGGTGCGCTAACGGGATTCGGCGCCGTGGCGGTGTTGAATGAACACGCGCACACCTCGCTGCCGGCCGGCGTGTTCGATGCCGAGTCGCTGGGTGAAGAAAGCCTGGATCTGTTGCGCACGCTGCCGCTCACCATGCTGTATTGCGGCTTTGTGAAATATGAAGTGGAAGGCGTGGCGGGCGTGTGGATGCGCACGTATGGCGCCGACTGCTTCGGCCTGCCCGATTTTGCGGCGCTGGCCCGTGGCCATGATGAAGGCGAGTACTACTCGAACATGTTCAACAACATCATGGGCTACATGCTGGAAAGCGGTGCGGAACTGGCCGCCGGGCACACCATGCAGATCGGCGAAAACGCCTATATGAAACTGCGTGAGCCCGCCCAGGAAGAGTATTTCCTGGACGGTCCCGCGCAGGTGTTGGTTGCCGAGATCATTACGGCGGACGAGATCAACGCACCGCAATAATCGCACCGCCGCGAGCGGCCGGCCACACGCGCAGGCCCAACGCCAGGGCTGCCGCGCCGGCTGCCACCACCGTCACGCCGGTCCAGCCCCAATGCGCCAGCGCCAGGCTGCCCAGGGCGCCGCCAGCGGCCATGCCGATGAACACACCAGTCATCAGGATGGCGTTCAGGCGGCTGCGGGCGGCCGGGTCAATGCCATAGACGATGCTTTGATGCGCGATCAGCGAGGTCTGGATGCCCAGGTCGAAGCCGATGGCGGCGCCGCCGATCAGCCACAGCGCGGCGTGCGGCGACAGGAACGGCAGGAAGATCATGGCGGCAAACGACACCATGGTCAGGCCCGCACCCAGGCTGGCCACGGCCTTCGGGCCACGGGTGTCGGCCACGCGGCCGGCCAGCGGCGCGGCCAAGGCGCCAGCGGCCCCCGCCAGGCCGAACGCACCCGCCGCACCGGCGCCCAGGTGAAACGGCGCGCCGTGCAGCATGACCGCCAGCGTCGACCAGAACGCGCTGAACCCCAGCGACAGCAAGCCCTGCGCGGTAGCCGCGCGGCGCAGACCCGGGTGTTGGCGCCACAGCGTGGCCAGCGAACCCAGCAACGCCGCGTACGACAACTGAGCCGTCGGCACGAAGCGCGGCAGGCCGCGCCACAGCGCCGCGCCCAAGGCCACGATGGCGACGGCGGCGGCCACGAACATGGCGCGCCAGCCGAATTGCTCGGCCACGAAACCGCTGACCACGCGTGACAGCAGAATGCCCAGCAGCAGGCCGGTCATGACGGTGCCGACGATCTTGCCGCGTTGCTCGGCGGGCGCCAGATGCGCGGCGGCGGGCACGATGTCTTGCGCCAAGGTGGCGGACACCCCCACCACGAAACTTGCCGCCAGCAGCACGCCGATGGATGGCGCCAGGGCGGCCGCCAGCAACGCCAGGCTGAGCACGGCGGCTTTGATCAGGATGATGCGCTTGCGGTCGTGACGGTCGCCCAGCGGCGCCAGCATCAAGATGCCGAAGGCATAGCCTAGTTGGGTCAGGGTGGGTATCCAGCCCAGTGTTTCGGCATTGGCGTGGATCTCGGCGCCCAGCACGCCCAGCATGGGTTGGCTGTAATACAGGGACGCAACCGACAGGCCGGCGCCGATCGCGAGAAGGAAGACCAGGCCACGAGACAGCGTGGCGGAGGCGGGGTGGGATGACATGATGAGGTGTCCGTAGGTTCGTGTACGAGGCAGATTCTGGGCGTCTGGACCATGTTTTGGTAGCCGGCGCGGCGGTACATCGGTTATACGGTTGGCGTATGAGCACCTCTGCCAAGACTGTCACATCCGCCGCCAATACCACGGCCGCCACCGCCGGCACCGACCGCCTGCTGCTGATTGAAACGTTCGTGCGTATCGTCGAAGCCGGCAGTTTGTCGGCCGCCGCCGCGCAATTGGGTGGTACGCAGCCCACCGTCAGCCGCCGCCTGCAATTGCTGGAACGATCAATGGGCGTGCGACTGTTGCAGCGGTCCACCCACGCCATCCGGCTGACCGAGGATGGGCAACGCTGTTATGAACGCGCCAAGGAACTGCTGGCTACCTGGCAGTCGTTTGAAAGCGATGTGCGCGGCGCGGGCGATGAACCCATCGGCACCTTGCGCGTGGTGGCCCCGCATGCCTTCGGCCAGGACCAGTTCGTGGAGCCGCTGGCGCGCTACTTGCAGCAGTACCCGGCGATGCGCGTGGAATGGCTGCTGCATGACCGCATGCCTGACCTGATCGCCGAGAACGTGGATTGCGCCATTCGCGTGGGCGCCGTGACGGACCCGTCGGTGATCGCCGTGAAGCTGGGTGAAGTGCCGCGCATCGTTGTCGCATCGCCCGAACTGTTGCGCGGGGCGCCCGTGCCGCAACATCCGGACGCGCTGGCCTGCCTGCCCTGGCTGGCGCTGCGCACGTTCTATCGCACCGAGGTCAGCCTGACGCATTGCGAAACGGGCGCCACAGAACGCTTCGGCATTCATGCCCGCCTGTCCACCGACGGGCTGTACGCGTTGCGCAAGGCCGCCGTGCTGGGACTGGGCGTGGCGCTGGGGTCGGCATGGGTCATGCAGGACGATCTGGCCGCCGGCCGCTTGGTGCATGTGGCGCCGCAGTGGCGCGCTGACCCGCTGCCGGTGTCCCTGGTGTATGCGCCGTCGCGGTTTCAGCCGGCGCGGCTGCGCCGCTTTGTCGAGATCATGCGCGAGCACCTGCCGCTGGGGCTGGCGGGCGGCTGATGTGTCGCTGATGCGTCGCGGGCGGTGTTCTCATCCGGCGGCCTGGCGGGTGGGTCGCCGATACGCCGCCGCGGCCCGCGCGGCCGGACAGAAGGCGGCGCTTGTTTGCGCGGCGGCTGCCGCGTCAACGGCAAGGGGCGCATTGGCGCGCAGCAGTTCGGCCCGGCAGGGGCGGCCGTACAGCCAGCCTTGGCCGGTGGCTTCAGGCGCGCGTTCCAACACGTAGCGCGCCTGCTCTTCGGTTTCGATACCTTCGACAAGCACATAGATATTCAAACGGCGTGTCATCTCGAACACCGTGTCCAACACCGTGGCCGCCCAATCATTCGCGCTGACCCAGCGGATCAGCGTGCGGTCCAGCTTCAGGCCGTTGACGCGCCACGTGAGCAGATTGTTCAGGTTGGCATAGCCCGCGCCGAAGTCGTCGATGACCACGCGGAATCCCGCTTGCAGATACTGGGCGATCAGCGTGCGCGGGTCCTCCACCACGAAGGCCAGCGACTCGGTGATCTCAAGCACGATCCTGTCGACCGGAATGTCGAACTCGCGCGCGGTATTCACCATGAACGTCACAAAGGAAGCGTCTTCGATATCGCGGGGCGTGACGTTGATGCTGCCATAGATACCGTCGGCTTCGCGCAGCCTGCCGCGCAGCTCGCTCAAGGCGGTGCGCACGACATGCCGCGTCAACTCGCGCCCCAGGCCGCTTGATTCCGCCCAGGCGAAAAACGTTTCGGGAGGGATGGGCCCCAGGGTTTCGTGCGTCCAGCGCGCCAAGGCCTCGACGCCGACCATGCGGCCCGAGGACATCTGCACCAGCGGCTGATACACCACATGAATATGGCCGCGCCGCATTGCACGCTTCAATCGACGGCGTACCCCGGGCGGCCCGATCGACCAGCGGTAGATCAGCAGACAGAGCAGCACCCCGCTGAAGACGCCACCCAGCGCGGGCAGCCACAGGTCCCACACCTGCCGCGCCGCGGCGTTGTCGCTGTCCGTGTCGGACGCGGGCGTGACCGCGCCCGCCGCCACGCCCAAAACGGCGCAGGTCAGGATAAGCAAGGAAAAGTACGGCAGGAAGGGCCGCAGGAACTGCTGAGAGATTGTCGTCATGGATGCGAACCAGGCGAAAAGATGTCCGGGATTTCGCGGCAAAAAAAACGGATGCCGCGCTTGAATGAAAGCTCGCATCGTGACCATCCGGACACCGTTGCAAGGCCGTGCCGACATGCGCCGACACGCCTTAACTAATTCGCGCTGAAGCGTTGGCTTGTTGCATCGTTAACGTTAATTTGCATTTGAATTAAGGCGAATTCTGCGAACATCGCATCGCAAGCAATGATCGGTAATAGGCCGCCGAATCATTTGTGTATCCATCTGTTTGCCGCGCGTATACTCCGCAGCATGGCTCAGACTAGCCGCACGCTCGTGCGACTGGCCCGTTGACCAAAATGGCGAACGACATGCCAAGAGAATTCTCCGCCCGCTTAGGGACTGTGGAATCCGAACTTAGAGCGCTTTGGCTACAAGCTCAGGCCGGAGACGAAGCAGCGTATCGCGATGTGCTGGGCCGCATCGCACGTTTATTGCGAGCCTATTTGCGCAGACGCATGGCGGGCTGGCAGGATGATGTGGAAGACTTGGTGCAGGAATGCTTGTTGGCGCTGCATTTGCAGCGCGCCAGCTACGACCCGGCACAGCCGTTGTCGGCATGGGTATATGCAATCTCTCGTCACAAGCTGATTGACTTCTGGCGCCGCAATAGACGCTATGGTGCCCTTAACGATTCTATTGATGACGTAGATGAATTGCTGCTGGCTGGCGAGGCAATAGAACCGATGTCTCACGTGGATCTTGCCCGCTTGCTGAGCTTGTTGCCCGAGGCGCAGCGACGCGCCATCGAGCTGACGAAACTGGAAGGATTGAGCGTGGCGGAAGCGGCGGCACGAATCGGAATGACAGAGGGCGCCATTCGGGTTCAGGTGCACCGCGGGCTAAAGCGATTGAGCTTACTCGTCAAGGTGGTCATATAGTGAAAACCAAGGACTTCATCGATTTTCTGGCCACCGACGCCGGGCCCGCGCCAGCGTTCAATGTGTCTTTGAAGTTTCGTACCGCCTTGCTTGCCGGGCTGGCCGCCAGCCTGGGTATAGGAATGATGGCGAACGGCAACGCATCCCCCGCTATTTTGTGGGTGGTCCGTTGGTACAAGGTGGCGTACGCCTTGTCGATTCTTGCCTGCGGCTGGTTCATGGTCACGCAATTGGCCCGGCCGATATCGCGCATTGCCAAGCCGCTGTGGGCCTTGGCGCTGGTGGTGCTGGTGATGGCCGGCTTCGGTGTGTCGACCTGGGTGGCTGCGCCCTCTGATCAGGTTTCCCCGTTGTTCCTGGGGCAGACGTGGCAAGTCTGCTCATTGTTGATCCTGGCGTTTTCCTTGCCCGCATTGGCGGCGGCGCTATGGGCCTTGCGCACCTTGGCGCCCACGCGCTTGCGCCTGGCCGGCTTTGCCGCCGGCATCTTCGCGGGGGCGCAGGGAGCCTTGGGCTACGCGGTCATATGCCCCGAGGAATCATTCTTGTTCGTGGCGGTCTGGTATACGCTGGGCATCGCCTTGAGCGCTTTGCTTGGCATGCTGCTTGGACCGAAAGTGCTGCGCTGGTAGACACGTGTGGTGCGCGCAGCCTGGCGCACGCGCTCAAGGATGAATGCACGCATATCTTCACGGACCCTGTCGGGTCCGTTTTGTTTTCAGCGGGCTCGGTAACGAAACGGCGTGCCGCGTCGAATAAGAAGACATGCCGACGCACACGGGCCAGCCATGAATACCCAAGAATTCTTCAATGTGTTGACTCAGCATGCGGCAAGCACGTATCGGCCCGCATCGATCGGGGCGCGCGCATCGCTGACCTACAGCGCGTTCTGCGCCGCAGTGAAAGAACGCGCGGCCTGGTACGAAAAATTGTCGGTTCGGGTGTTGTTGACCCTGCAAGACAATGCGCCATGGGCCATCGTCGATGACGTGGCGGCCTTGATGGCGAACGTGGCGCATGTTCCGCTGCCACCGCTTGCCACGGACAGTTTGTTGATACGCGCCCTGGAACGCTGCGGCGTGGACACGGTGATTGCGCCGGCCGCCATGACCGCAAGGCTAGTCCGCTTGGGGCTGCGGCAGTCGGTCACGCTGTCCGGCGGCGATGGCCTGTTTGTGCGGCACGCCCCGGTGCCGCCACGCGAACTGCCGCCAGGCACCGCGAAGATCGTGTTCAACACCGACACCGACGACATGGGCAAGGGCATCTGCCTGGGCGCGACCGCGCTGCTGTCAACGGCGGCTGCGGTAGCGGCTGCCTTGACTGATCGAGGAATCAAACGGCATTTGATGACCCGCCCCTTGGCAACGCTGCAAGAGTGTGTGATTGGGGTCTATGCAAGCTTGATCTCGGGCGCAACCTGCGTGGCCCTGCCGGGCAGCCATCTTGGGCTGGACGCGATGGGCGTGGACCCCTTGGCCTTGCATGAAGAACTTGAACACCATGGCGCGCAGAGCTTTCTGGCCACGCCACAGGCCCTGGTCGATTACGCGCTCTTTCTACAGGACCGGCGCGCGCGTGCGCCAGTGACGCTGCGCTGTGCGTTGATCGATGGCGCGGCGAACGAACTCGGCATGCGCCGGCTGTTCGAGGCGGCCGGCCTGCCTGTCGTGCCGACCTTCGCGGTGGCGCAAGCGGCGTCGGTGGTGACGATGCACATCGACGGCATGCGCCACGCGGGCTCGGCGGGCAAAGCCCTGCCGCACTTGCAGGTGCGCGCGTCCGAAAGTGGCGAACTTGAAGTCAAGGGTTCGGGGTTCCTGGGCTATGTCGACGAACCGCCCTTTGTTGGTGAATGGCTGGCCACCGACAAGCACGGAGAGATTGACGACGACGGCCACGTGTACCTGCTGGATCGCGCGGGCCCCGCCATCGTCGCCACGTCGCGCATCGGTCCCGCGCAGGCTAATGCCGAACGCGCCTTGATGGATACCGCGCTGTTCATGCAGGCCGCCGTGTTCGTCAAGCCACGCGTCGGATGCTGCGCGGTGCTGTGGCCCATCGGGCCAACCCTGTCCGACGACGAAATACAGGCCGCCGTCGATCGCTGCAATGCGCGATTGGATGCGCGTTCGCATGTGGTGCGCTGGACCCGCGCGAAGGCGCCGTTCTCATTCGTGTCAGGCTTGGCGACCTCGCGTGGTCGGCCTCGCCGCACGATGATCCTGCGTCTGCATGATCATGAGTTCAACGAGGCCATCGCCGAAGACGCCCGTCACGAAGTAGCGCGAGCCGGCATGTGACGGCATCGCCGGTCGCGCGCGTGCCACCACGCGCGTTGCCATTTCCCCTTGATGCAATTGCCCGACCCTTCGCAAGACTGTTGCGCAGGCGTGGCGCGGCTGGCGTTCGCACGCGCGATTTCAAACAGCGTCCAATCGCGAACTCGCGAACACTTGTGTCGATATCCCTAAACTCATTTCCTTAATTTACCGTTCTTAACTATTGACGCCGTAACTGGATGATCCGCGCGGTCGTACTTACAGCTATGGGCCATTTGAACGAGTCTTTCGAGCTGACTCCATACGAATGACCTTCAGGGTTTGGGTAGTTCAACCAGGCGATTGGGTGCGGCGGCCACGTCGTGGCGGCGCAGGCGGATTCAGTCAGGGACGCACGCGAGCGTGCGCGACAAGGGTAAAGAACATGAGCACCATCGTAAGCCTCTGCATCGGCGGCACGCGCCGGCCCAAGATAGAAAAGAAGGCCAGCTTGCACGCCCTGGCCGCTTCCATGGCGGCGGTATTGCTGGCCGGCTGCTCGGTGCAGCCCAAGCAATTCGAAGCCGCCGAAAACCGCGATCGCGCCATCGATCTGATCGCGCGTTCCACCGCCAACCAAGAACCCATCCTGGGCGCGGTGGACCTGTATGAAGCGATGGCGCGCGCCATCAAATACAACCTGGACGTGCGCGTCGAGATGATGGGCGTGGCCCTGGCGCAGCGTGAGCTGGACCTGAAGCACTACGACATGCTGCCGAAGTTTGTCGCGTCGCTTGACTACTCCGGGCGCGACAATTATTCGGGCGGCGCGAGCCAGTCCTTGCTGACCGGGCGGACCTCGCTTGAACCGTCCACCTCGTCTGAAAAGAACGTGCTGCAAAGCAATCTGCAACTGAGCTGGGACGTGCTGGACTTCGGCCTGTCGTATGTGCGCGCCAAACAAGCGGCCGATCGGGTCAACATGGCCGAAGAGCGCAAGCGCAAGGTCATGAACCGCTTGATTGAAGACGTGCGCACCGCCTACTGGCGCGCCGTCAGCGCGGAACGTCTGCTGGGCAAGATCCGCGAATTGGAAACGGCCACGCAGACCGCGCTGGACCTGGCCGCCGAGCAAGACCGGCTGGGCCTGACCGCGCCGCTGGCTCCCTTGAGCTACCAGCGCGAAATGCTGGGTATTCGGCGCGACGTGCAGGCGCTGGGCAGGGAACTCGGCGTGGCCAAGCAGCAACTGGCCGCCTTGATGAATCTGCCGCCCAATACGCAATACACCATTGCGATGCCGCCACCCATGGAAAGCAAGCGGTCGCTGGTGTTGCCCGGCATCGCCGATGACTCGGCCGCCTGGCTGCAAGTGGCGATCGAGAACCGGCCCGAGCTGCGTGAAGTGGCGTATCAATTGCGCGTCAACGATCAGGAAGACACCGCCGCCTTGCTGCGTTCGCTGCCCAGCCTGAAGCTCTTTGGCGGCGTGAACGCCAGCACCAACGACCTGCTCTACAACAGCAACTGGATCGGCTGGGGCGCGGTGGCCAGTTGGAATCTGCTGAACATCTTCCGCCTGCCCGCCGAGAAAGCGCAGATCAAGGCGGAAGGAGATCTGCTGGACCAGCGGCAACTGGCGCTGACCACCGCGGTGGCGACGCAGGTGGAAGTGAGCCGCGCGCGTTACGCACTGCGCCAGGACGAGCTGGACACGGCGCGACGCTTCTACGACGTGCAGGCGCGCATCGAAGGCCAGATCGATTCGGGCTTCAAGGCGGAAAAACTCAGCCGGCAATCCTTGATCCGCGAGCAGATGAATACCTTGGTCGCGCGGGTGCGTTATGACCTGGCGCTGGCGGATCTTCAAAACGCCTACGCCAACGTGTTCGCCTCGCTCGGTATCGACCCTGTTGACACAAACATGAGCACGTCTGACGCGGTGCCCACGCTGGCGGGCAAGCTGCGCGACATGTGGACAGCGCGCGACAACTTCGCCATCAACGAGCAGGAAGCCCGCGTGGCGGTCGTTGCACCGACACGCTAACCCCTTTAGGCGGGATCCATCATGAATAAGCAAAGAAGTCTTGCGCCCTTGGCGGGCAGGGCCCGCCGTGTCTGGTTGACGCCCTTGTTGCTGGCTTGCGCCACGGCCTGGGCCGCCGAGCCCGACGTTGGCAGCGGTTCGGCGCGCGGAGTGCTGCGCGCCAGCGCCGAGGCCTCGCTGTCGTCATCGATCTCTGAAAAGATCCTCAGCATGCCGCTGCGCGAAGGCGAACGGTTCAAGCAGGGCGACGTGCTGGTCAGTTTCGATTGCCGTCGCCTGGAGGCCGAGTTGCGCGCCGCGCGCGCGGGCGCGGCGGTGGAAGCGCGCAACGCGAAAGTGCAATCCGAATTGCTGCGCATGGCGGCCACCGGCCGCGCCGACGCCGACATCGCGCGCTTCAAGCACCAGGAGCGCCAGGCGCAGGCCGATGTCATTCAGCAGCGCATGGTCGACTGCAAGGTCGTGGCGCCGTATGCGGGCAGCGTGGTGGAAACGCTGGCGCGGCTGGATGAAACGCCGCCGGCCAATGAAAAGCTGATCTCCATCGTGAGCGATGGCCCGATGGAACTGCATATGGTCGTGCCGTCCAAATGGCTGGTGTGGCTGAAGGAAGGTTCGGACCTGGACTTCATTGTTGATGAGACCGGCGACGTGTTGCCGGCAAAGGTGACGCGCGTGTCGGCGGCGGTGGACGCCGTCAGCCAGACCATCAAGGTGGTGGCGCGCGTGGAGGGGGCGCCCGCGAGCGTGCTGCCCGGCATGAGCGGACGCGCCACCTTGGAAGGCGCCACGGCCGCGCCGGGCACCCCGATGGCGTCGACACCCGGGCCTGGACATGGAGTTGGACCGGGACCTGCAGCGGGCGCGGGTGCTCGCCCCGGGCCGGGCTCCGCCAGCAAGCTGCCCGTGCAGGCCGTCTACCACGTGCCGCCGGGCAGTGAAGGCCTGCCGCTTGCGATCACGCCCATCCCCGCGGCGACAAGCCAGGCCGTGCCCGGCGGATCGGTGCGCGTCGGCGCGCCGCCTTCCCGCAACGGCAGTGCCCGCTAAGGAGAGGCTTCCATGGCCCTTCATGTGGCGAGTTCCCGTAGTGGGCCGGCTGCCCCCGTGGCGTCAGGCGAGCCCGCGCGGCCCCGGCCCGCCGCGAATGCGCCGTCGGTGTCGCAGGCCGACCCGCAGAACAGCACGGGCGCGCAGCTGATCCGCCTGGAAGGCGAGTTGCGCCGCTGCGCCACGCGCGAGGCCTTGTGGCAGCACCTGGCCAATGAACCCATCGCGCTGCTGCCCTTTGGCCAGGCGCTGGTGTTTGACGGCACGCCCGGCGGCCGCTGGCGCGTGGCGGCCATTTCGGGCCTGGCAAGCGTGAACCGCGATGCGCCGCTGGTGCGCTGGTACGAGAACATGGTGACGGCCCTGTGCCGGCCTGGCGCGGATGCGCCCGATCCGCGCGCGCTGCGCACCTTCGATGCGCACGCCTATGCGGATCCCACGGATCCTTGCTCGGCGGACGCCGTGCTGACCTCGTTGCTGTGGGTGCCTTTGGCCGATGTGGGGCAGGCGCCTCGCGCCGGCTGGTTGCTGGCGCGCGACCAACCCTGGGAAGAAGCGCATCTGCGCCTGGCGGGCCGCTTGGGCGGCGCCTATGCCCACGGCCTGTCCGCCATCGCGGGCCGTGCGCGCCCCGTGGCCGGCTTACGTCGCCATCGTCCCAAGCTGGTTGGGGGGCTGGCGGTATTGGCGGCGGCGCTCGCCTTCGTCCATGTGCCGCTCACGACCTTGGCGCCGGTAGAGGTCACGCCGCAGGATCCCTTTGTGGTGACGGCGGCGCTGCCCGCCGTCGTGGAACGCATTCTGGTGCCGCCGGGTGCGCAGGTTGCGGCGGGCACGCCGCTGGTGCAGTTGGTGGATACGCAATTGCGTAGCGACTACGAGGTCGCCATCCAACGGGGTGAAGTGGCCCGCGCCAAGGTGTTCCGGCTGCAACAGGCCGCCGTGTCCGACCCCACCGCCAAGCGTGAGCTGGCCGTGGCGCAAAGCGAGGAATCGGTGGCGACGGCGGAACGCGACTATGCGCGCGCCATGTTGGCCAAGGCGGTGCTGCGCGCGCCGCAGGATGGCGTGGCGCTGTATGGCGACCCGCGCGACTGGCTGGGCCGACCGGTGGCCGTGGGTGAAGCCATCATGCGCGTGGCCGACCCCGGTCGGGTGCAATATCAACTGAAGGTGCCGGTGGCCGACTCGGTCAACTTGCAGGAGGGCGCGTCGGTGCGCGTGTTCCTGGATGCGGCTCCACTGGACCCGCTGGACGCGAAGATCGTGCGCGTGGCGTACCGCGCCGAAGCCGATGCGGCCGGCGTGTCCAGCTACACCGTGCTGGCGCGCGTCAACGACCCCACGGCCCCACCCGAACGCCTGGGCCTGCGCGGCACGGCACGGGTCTATGGCGAGCCGGTGTCCTTGTTCTATTACCTGTTGCGGCGGCCGATAACGGCGTTGCGTCAATGGACGGGAGTCTGACGCCATGGACGCCACCGCCCTGCTTGGCGACGACCCCGATGCCAGTGATGTCAGCCTGGACGCGCGCATCCTGCCGCCCCTGCGTCAGGACCTGCGCCTGATCCCGGATCAAGGCGGCGCGCGCGCGGGCGAATGGAGCGGCAACTGGCGTATTCATGACCCGGCCGCGCACCGCTTCTTCGCCATCGACCAGGATACGGTCGGCATGCTGGCCCAATGGCACCAGGGCACGGTGGGCGCGCTGCGGTTGGCGGTGGCGCGAAGCAGCGGCCGCACGCCCGACGAGCAGAAGATCCTGGGCCTGATCGAATTCCTGCAACGCCATGACCTGCTGGCGCCCGCCCCGGGCGAAACCTATGCGCGCCTGCGCCAGCAACGGGCGGCGCAAAAGCGATCGTTGGCGACACGCCTGCTGCACGGCTATCTGTTCTTCAAGGTGCCGCTGGCGCGCCCTGATGTCTTTCTGCGGCGCACCTTGCCGTGGGTGACACCGTTCTTCTCGCGCCTCTTTCTGGATCCTGGCTGGGTTGCTGGGCGTGTTGAGCCTGTACCTGGTGTCGCGCCAATGGGACACGTTCCTGAGCACCTTCCCCGACATGATCTCGGCCACGGGCCTGATCGCCTTCGGCCTCAGCCTGGTCCTGGTGAAGACCTTGCACGAACTGGGCCACGGCTATACCGCCGTGCGGCTGGGATCGCGCGTTACCACCATGGGCGTGGCGTTCGTGGTGATGACGCCCATCCTCTACACCGACACGACCGACGCCTGGCGCTTGCCCCGGCGCCAGCGCGTCCTGATCGACAGCGCCGGCATGGCGGTGGAACTGCTGGTGGCGGTGCTGGCGACGCTGGCCTGGGTGTTCCTGCCCGACGGCGCCTGGCGCAACGTGGCCTTCGCGCTGGCCACCACCAGCTGGGTGCTTAGCCTGGCGGTCAACCTCAACCCGCTGATGCGCTTTGACGGCTACTACCTCTTCAGCGACCTGATCGGCATACCCAGCCTGCAAGACCGATCATTTGCGATGGCGCGCTGGTGGATGCGCGAGCGGCTCTTCGGCTACGGCGACGAGCAGCCCGAGCCCACCTACGGCTCGACGCGCACCTTGTTCATCGTCTTTGCCTACGCCACCTGGATCTATCGCTTCTTCCTGTTCCTGGCCATCGCCCTGCTGATCTATCACTACTTCTTCAAGATCCTGGGCATCTTCCTGTTCGTGGTCGAGATCGGCTGGTTCATCGCGCTGCCGATCTGGCGCGAAATGAAAGTGTGGGTACGCCGCCGCCACGAAGTGGGGCGGCAGGCGTTCGTGACGATGATGGTCGTGGCGATACTCGCGGCCGTGTTGCTGGTGCCCTTGCCCTACACCGTGCGCATCCCCGCCGTGCTGACCGCAACGGAGCAGGCGCCGGCGTTTGCGCCGCGCCCCGCGCGCCTGGAAGCCGTGCGCGTGCGCCAGGGCGAGACCGTGCGTGCCGGACAGATCCTGATGGCGCTGAGCGCGTCAGAGATCGAACAACAGTTGGACGCCGCGCGCGAGCGTGAACGGCTGCTGAACGAACGGCTGGACCGTCGCAGCGCCGACCGCAAGGATCTGTCCGAATCGCTGACGCTGACGCGCGAAGTCCAGTTGGAGCGCGACCGCATTGCGGGGTTGGAACGCGAGCGTGCCCGCCTGGCGGTGCGCGCGCCCATCGACGGCGTGGTGGTCGAGCTGGCGCTGGAACTGTCGCCCGGACGCTGGGTGGACGAGAAGACGCGCCTGGCCCTGATTGCCGCGCCCGACAGCCTGGAGGCGCGCGGCTACATCGATGCGGACGACTTGCACCGCATCCGTGAAGGCGACGCGGGCGAGTTCGTGGACGAGCAGCGCCTGATGCCCGCGCGCGCCATCCAGGTCTCGCGCGTGGGCGCGGCAGCCAACGACACATTGGACAACTGGGTGCTGACGTCCGCGCATGGCGGCGACGTGCCGGCGCGCCAGTTCGAAGGCCGGCTGCGCGCCGAACAGGCCGTGTTCGAAGTGGCCGGCGACGTAACCGACTTGTCCCGCCACACCCTGCCCTTGACCGAACTGCGCGGCGAAATGCAGATACGTGGTGAACCGATCAGCTTGGCCAGCCGCCTGGTGCGGCGCGTTGCAAGCGTGCTGTTGCGCGAGGCCGGCGCATGAGCACGAAGAAACATGAACGACGCGCCGTAAGCGTGTTGCATGAGTATTGGGGCGTTGCCACCGGCAGCGTCCAAGCGATCTCTGTGAGAGGTGTGCAGTGAAAAACAATTCCGCTTCGCGTTTCGGCAAGAAGACCCCGCAAGCCCTCGGCCCTCGCACGCTGAGCTCGCGCCTCTTCCTCCAGGCCCTTGAACCCCGCGTCTTGCTGGATGCCGCCATGGCCCAGACTGCGCAGGACGTGGCGCAGGCGGTACCCGACGCGCCGCCCGCGGCCGAGACCCAGGCGCATGCCGAGCTGATCGCCGCCTTGGGCGCCGTGGAGCAGCACAAGGCGGCCGCCGGTGAACCGACGGAGCCGCGCAGCGAGGTCTATTTCATCGACCGCACCGTTGAGGAAGCGGATGCGCTGGCGCAGTCGCTGCCGCCCGGGGCCGAGCTGCACTACATCGAGCCAGGGGTGGACGGCCTGCGCTTCATTGCCGACACACTCAATGGCCGCCAGGATGTGGACGCCATCCACATCCTGAGCCACGGCGAAGCGGGCATGCTGCAACTGGGCACGGCCACCTTGACGCTGGAATCCATGCAAGGCGAATATCGCGACGAGCTGATGCAGATCGGGTCGGCCCTGAGCGCCGACGCCGACGTGCTGCTTTATGGCTGCGACTTCGGCCAGGGCGAGGCCGGCGAAGCGGCGGTGCACACGCTGGCCGTGATCACCGGCGCCGACGTGGCCGCGTCCACGGACACCACCGGCGCGTTGGCGCTGGGTGGCGACTGGACGCTGGAACGCCAGAGCGGATCCGTCGAGGCCGTGGCCGTCTCGGCCCAGGATTGGAACTATGCGCTGGCGCCGCCTGTGCTGAACACGCTGTTGAATCTGAGCTACACCGGCGTCGAAGACGCGCCCGCGCCGGTTGGCGCGGTGGGGACAACGATTTCAGCGTATACGGCAGGCCTGAGCGACGTTGATCCGGGTGCGCTCAAGGGCATTGCGCTGACCGCCGCGAATGCCACCAACGGCACGTGGTGGTACACGTTGGACGGCGGCACCAACTGGACCGCGGTGGGCACCGTCAGCGGCACCAGCGCGCTGTTGTTGTCCGACACGCCGGATTCGCGCATCTACTTTCAGTCCAACACCAACTTCAACGGCAGCGCGGGCAATGCGCTGACGCTGCGCGGTTGGGACCAGAGCGCCGGCACGGCCGGCACCAAGGTCAATCCCACCACGATTACCGGCGCGGTATCGATCGCGTCGGACACGGTCGCGGTAACGGTCACGGCGGTCAATGACGCGCCGGTGCTCAACGTCGACACCCGCAACCTGTCGACCATCAACGAAGACTTGAACGCCAGCGTGCCCGCGCCCGCACCCACCGGCGGGGTGGGCACGTCGGTCAACAATTTCATCGAGTCGGTCTCCGACATCGACAGCGGATCGTTGACCGGCGTCGCCATCGTGGGCGCGGACACGGCCAATGGCATGTGGTGGTATTCGATCAACAACGGAACCACCTGGGCAGAGATGGGCACCTTGTCCGACAGCAACGCGCTGTTGCTCGTCAACAGTGGTGACTCGCACGTCTACTTCCGCCCCAACGCCGACTACAACGGCACGGCCAGCCTGACCATCCGCGCCTGGGACCAGACCAGTGGCACGAACGGCGGCACGGCGGACGCCAGCGTCAACGGCGGCACCACGGCCTATTCCAGCGCCACGGGCGCCGTCAACATCATCGTCAATCCCATCGTGGACATCGTGGCCAACACCTCCACCACCGCCGAAGAGACGACGGTGATCATCAACGTGCTGGCCAACGACACCTTCGAGAACAGCGGGCGCGCGGTCACGGCCATCAACGGCACCGCGATCACCGTGGGCGGCCCGGCCGTCAGCGTCGCCAATGGCTCGGTCGTGTTGAACGCCGACGGCACCATCACCTTCACCCCGGGGCTGGACTTCCCGGGCGCGGCCGCGTCCGCCAACACCGTCTTCACCTACACGGCAACCTCGGCCGGTGTCTCCGAGACCGCCAACGTCACGGTTACCGTGACGCAGGTGCAGGACGCCCCGCGCATTGATCTTGACGGTTTGGCCCTGGGCACCGGCTACAGCAACACCCTCGACGAAGGCACCGCCGCCATCGGCCGCCAGGTGTCCGTCACCGACCCCGAGAACAACAACTTGGCATCGATGACGATCAGCTTGTCGGGCGCCATGGCGGGCGACCTGCTGACGTTGGGCGGCACCGTCACCGGCATCACGGCCAGCTACAACAGCGGCACAGGCGTGCTGACGCTCAGCGGCAACACCACGCTGGCCAACTACCAGACCGCACTCGGCTTGGTCAATTTCAGCACCACGTCCGGCTCCACCGCCGCGCGCACCATTTCGGTACAGGCCACGTCGGCCCTCGCGCCCACCGCGTCCAATGTGGCGGTAAGCACCATCACGCCCATCGACACCGATGGGGACGGCGTAGCCAACACGGCCGATCTGGACGACGACAACGACGGCATCCTGGACAGTGTGGAGTCCCTGGCCACCACGCCGTCTCTGATCGACGGTTCGATGGAAGGCGCGTTGGGAGTCGCGCACACCGAGAATGAAAGCCTGAACTTCAGCATCGACGGCACCGGCTTCACGGACGCTGCGGCCACGCCAGACACCTGGAAGGGCACGTTCTCGCTGGCGGGTTCGGGCCAGTGGGCGGGCGCCATGAATGGCGTGCCCGGCGCGGCGGAGGGGCAGGTCTTCATGGCGATCTACAGCGGCTTCGTGGAAGAGGCCGCGCAAGTGATCATCCCCGCGTCCGCGGGCATCCAGGTGGGCGACGTGGTGCACATCTCGTTCCAGGAGATCTTCGGCGGCGTCAACGGCGAGACCATCCCGGGCATGGAGGCGTACTTCATCGTCACCGTGGACGGCGTGTCGTACAACGCCGATACCCTGACCTACAACGGCAACAACTTCAAGACCTGGTCCACCGGGGGCATCACCTTCACCGCCACGTCGACAGCGCCCGTGGTCGTGTTTTCCATTGGCCGACCCAATGGCGGTGACGGTGCGTATCTGGGCCTGGACGATGTGCGCGTCTACAAGGTCAGTTCGCTGACCGCCGCGCAGGACCGCGACGGCGACGGCCTGGTCGACCGCCTGGATCTGGACAGCGACAACGACGGCATCACCGACAATGTTGAAGCGCAAAGCACGGCCGGCTACCAGCCGCCCAGCGGCCAGGGCATGGCCATGGTGGATGTGGATGACGACGGCCTGGACGATCGCTATGACGCCGACACCGTCAGCGTCAACCGGACCACGGAGGCCGCCAGCCTGGGCCTGACGCCAGTGGATTCCGACGCCGATGGCACCACCGACGTCTACGACGCCGACAGCGACAACGACGGCACGGCAGACGTGGCCGAACGCGGCGACGGCCAAGCCACGTCCGTCACCAGCACCACCGACACCGACCAGGATGGCCTGCTGGACATCTTTGAACACGGCACCGTCAACGACGGCTTCGATGTCCAGGACGGCAACGTCATCACCAGTGGCAGCGGCCTGAGCGCCACGGTTACCGGCTTCACCCTGAGCGATAGCGACGGCGACATCTTGGCCGACGGCAGCAATGCCCAGGTCTTGAGCGCCGACCTTGACTGGCGCGACAACTTCGTCGGCGTGGCCCCGCCGGTGGCGCTGGCGGATTCCGCCACCGCCGTGGAAGACACGCCGCTGTCGGTATCGGCGGCGGCAGGCCTGCTGGCCAACGACACCTTCAACCGCGACGGCAGTCTTACCGCCGCCAGCTACGACAGCAACGCCGACGGTACGCCGGACACGGCGATCACCGTGGGAGCTGCGACCACGCTGCTGCGCAACGGCATCCCCACCGGCATCCTGACGCTGAACGCCGATGGCTCCTATACCTTCGCACCGGCCGCCAACTACGACGGCCTGGTGCCCTTGGTGCGCTACACCATCACCACCCCCGGCGGCAGTTCCAACGGCGACCTGTCGCTTGCCATCACGCCGGTCAATGACGCGCCGGTGCTGGCGGACACCAGCTTGACGGTCGTGGGGGTCATGCCGTCCAACGGCGCGCCAAGCAACCAGGTGGGCATCCTGATATCGGACCTGGTGGGCGGCGTCACGGACGCCGATACGGGCGCGGTCAAGGGCGTGGCCGTCACGGCCATCAACAGTTCGGGCACGCTGTACTACTCGCTGAACAATGGCGCCAACTGGACGCAGGTCACCACGTTGACCGAGGCCACGGCGCGCCTGTTGGCGGCCGATGGCGTAACGCGCCTGTACTTCCGGCCGAATACCGGCGTGGTGGGCAACGTGGCCGACGCGTTGACGTTCCGCGCCTGGGACCAGACCAGCGGCACCAATGGCGGGACGGGCGACGCCACGGTGAACGGCGCTGCGACGGCATACTCGGGCACGACAGACACCATCCTGATGCGCGCCAACACGGCGCCAGTGCTGGATACCTCGCTGGACCTGCTCTACACCGGGCTGGAAGATGCGCCCACGCCGACTGGCGCCGTGGGCGTGCTGGTTTCCCACTTCACGGCCGGCCTGAGCGATGCGGATGCGGGCGCACTCAAGGGTGTTGCCATCATCAGCATCACGGGCACGCACGGCGACTGGTGGTACACGCTGGATGGCGGCGCCACGTGGACCGCGATGGGCTCGGTGTCGACCAGCAACGCCTTGCTGTTGCCCGACGATCCGAACGCGCGCATTTACTACGTGCCGGATCCCGGCTTCACGGGCGATGCGACCATCGAGATGTCGTTGCGCGGGTGGGACCAGAGTTCCGGCACGGCGGGCACCAAAGTCACTATCGGCACTTCCAATGCCTTCTCAAGCGCCAGTGACTCCGTCGAGGTCTTCATCACGAACGTCAATGACGCGCCGGTGCTCAACGTGGCCACGCGCAACCTGACGACCATCAACGAAGACTTGAACGCCAGCGTGCCCGCGCCCGTACCCACCGGCGCGGTCGGTACGTCGGTCAACAACTTCATCGGCTCGACGTCCGATGCGGACAGCGGTGCGCTGACGGGCGTCGCCATTGTGGGCGCGGACGCCACCAATGGCACGTGGTGGTATTCGATCAACAACGGCACGAACTGGACACAGATGAGCGCGGTGTCCGACACCAGCGCCTTGCTGCTCATCAACAGCAGCAATTCGCGCGTGTACTTCCGCCCCAACGCGGATTACAACGGCACGGCCCCACTGACGATCCGCGCCTGGGATCAGACCAGCGGTGCGAATGGCGCAACGGCCGACGCCAGCGTCAACGGCGGAGACACCGCCTTCTCCAGCATGACGGCGTCGGTCGGTCTGCTCATCAATGCCATCGCCGATATCGTGGCGAACACGTTGACCAGCGCCGAAGACACCGCGGTGAACATCGATGTGCTGGGCAACGATACCTTCGAGAACAGCGGCCGTTTCATTTCGGCCATCAATGGCACCGCGATCACCGCGGGCGGGGCCGCCGTCAGCGTGGCGAACGGGTCGGTGGTGTTGAACGTCGACGGCACGCTGACCTTCACGCCAAATGCCGATTACCCTGGAAATCTGGCGTCGGGCACCGTAAATTTCACGTACACCGTGACGTCCGGCGTGATGACCGAGACCGCCAACGTGATGATTACCGTGACGCAGGTGCAGGATGCGGCGCGCGTGGATCTGAATGGGGCGACGGCGGGTTTCGACCACAGCACGACTTACGATCAAACCACCATCAGCATTGGCAACCTGGTGTCCGTCACCGATCCCGAGAACCAAAACCTGAGCTCGATGACGATCACCTTGTCGGGCGCCACGGCGGCTGACGTCCTGGCGCTGGGCGGCGCCGTGCCCGGCATTACGGCCAACTACAACAGCGGCACGGGCGTGCTGACACTGACGGGCAACACCACGCTGGCCAATTACCAGACCGCGCTGGGCCTGGTCACGTTCACCACGACGTCCACTTCGGCCACCACGCGCACCATCTCGGTACAGGCCACGTCGGTGGCGTTTCCCACCGCGTCCAACGTGGCGGTCACCACCATCACGCTGCTTGATTCCGACGGCGATGGGGCGACCAATCTGGCCGACATCGACGACGACAACGACGGCATCCTGGATATCAACGAAAGCGGTGATACCGACGCCGACGGCATTGTCGACCGCCTGGATCTGGACAGCGACAACGACGGCATCACCGACAACGTTGAAGCGCAAACCACCGCCGGCTACTTGCCGCCCAGCGGCCAGGGCGCGTCCATCGTTCTGGACGCAGCATCACGGCCATCGACGGCACTGCCATCCTGGTGGGCATGCCGGTTGCAGTCGCCAACGGATCGGTCGCGTTGAAGGCCGATGGCACCATCGACTTCACGCCGACTACGGACTTCAACGGCCCGACCAGCTTCACGTACACCGTGACCTCTGGCGGTGCGGTCGAGACGGCAACCGTCACGGTGACCGTCACGGCGGTGGCGGATGCGCCGATGACGGTGGACCCGGCAGTACCTGGTCAAACCTTTGACCCTGCCACGGGCAACTACGCGATCAGCCTGAACGAGGACGCTGTCTTCAGTGGCCAGGTCTCGGCGGTTGATGGCGACGGTGACACCTTGATTTATGGCGTAAGCACCTCGGCGCTGCATGGCATGGTGACGGTTGATCCGGCAACGGGCGCGTACACGTACACGCCCACGGCGGACTACTACGGTGCCGACAGCTTCATCATCAGCATGGACGACGGCACGGGCAACATCAGCTTGTCGACGGTGACGGTGACCGTGGCCGCCGTGGTGGACATCGCCAGCGACACGATCACGACCAATGAAGACACGACGGTCAACATCGCGGTGGTTGGCAACGACACGTTCGAAAACGCGGGCTTCGTCATCACGGCCATCGATGGCAACGCAGTCGTGGTCGGTACGCCAATCGTGGTCGCCAACGGTTCGGTCACGTTGAAGGCCGATGGCACCTTGGACTTCGCGCCCACGGCCAACTACAACGGTTCGACCAGCTTCACCTACGCCGTGACCTCTGGCGGCGCGGTCGAGACGGCAACCGTGACGGTCACAGTGACCGCCGTGGCGGATGTGCCGATGATGGTGGACCCGGCGGTGCCCGGTCAGACGTTTGACCCCGCCACGGGCAACTACGTGATCAGCCTGAACGAGGACGCTGTCTTCAATGGCCAGGTCTCGGCGGTGGATGGCGACGGCGATACGCTGGCCTACAGCGTATCTTCGGCGGCCATGCACGGCATGGTGACGGTTGATCCGGCAACGGGCGCGTACACCTACACGCCAACGGGCGACTACTACGGTGCCGACAGCTTCATCATCAGCATCGATGACGGCCAAGGCAACGTGACGCAGTCGACGGTAAGCGTCACGGTGGCGGCAGTCGTGGACATTGCCAACGACACGGTCACGACCAACGAAGACACAGCGGTCAACATCGCGGTGTTCGGCAACGACAGCTTCGAGAACGCCGGGCGCAGCATCACGACCATCGACGGCAACGCCATCGTGGTGGGTACGCCGGTGGCAGTCGCCAACGGGTCGGTCACCCTGACGGCGGACGGCACCCTGGACTTCCTGCCGGGCTCGCACTTCCACGGTTCAACCAGCTTCACCTATACCGTAACGTCCGGTGGCGTCACCGAGACCGCTACGGCCACGATCAACGTCACTGCGATCAACGATGTACCCATCTTGGTGGACGTCAGGATTGGCGGCCAGGTGTTGAATCCCGTCACGGGTGAGTACGGCGTGCCGACAACGGAAGACACATCGGTCGCTGGACGTGTGGAGGCGTTGGATTCAGACGGCGAGCCGCTCCAGTACACGGTGACCACCTTGCCGGCCCACGGCGCGGTGACGCTGAATGCCGCTACCGGAGACTACGTCTATACGGCCATCGGTGATTTCCACGGCAACGACCGCTTTGTGGTGACGATTACCGATGGCAGCGGAGGCTTGGTGCAAACGGTGGTGAATGTGACCGTCGGGGCAATCGTGGACATCGACCACGATACGGTGACGACCAACGAAGACACACCCGTGAATATCGCGGTGCAGGCCAACAACACGTTCGAGAACGCCGGCCACGTCATCACGGCTATCGATGGGTCGGCGGTGGTGGTGGGAACGCCGGTCGCGGTCGCCAACGGCCTGGTGACGCTGCGCGCCAATGGCACCTTGGACTTCGCGCCTTCGACCAACTACAACGGCACCACGACCTTCACCTACACCGTCACCTCGGGTGGCGTGACCGAAACGGCGAACGTTACCGTGAACGTGACGGCGGTGAACGACAGCCCGGTCGTACCGGCGGTGGCCGTGAGCCTGCCGCTGGGCGGCGGCGGCCTGGAGGTGTCGGCGGATGGGGGCTTGCTGGCCGGCGCGTCGGACGTCGATGGCGACCCCTTGCGCGTGACCGACGTCAGTGTGGATGGCGTGCCGGGCAGCACGCCGGCCGGCTCGCCCCTGGCGATTCCGGGGGGAGGCACGTTGTTGGTCAGGCCCGACGGCAGCTACGTCTTCACCCCGTCCACGGGCTTCACGGGCGAACTGGTGGTGCGTTACCGCGTCAGCGACGGCAATGGCGGGTTCACGGAATCGACCTTCACGCTGCGCAATTCGACGCCGTTGTTCGTGGAGCAGGAAAACTTCCTGTTCGTTCCGCAGTCAGGGGCAGGCGAGTCGAACATAGGCGGCAACGCCGGCTTGTCGGCCAGCGAGGTGAGTTCGGTGTTGATTAACGCCGTGAACCGGCTCGGATCGCTGAACGGCACAGCGGACCTTCCGCAATCGGGCGGCGCCGTGTTGCGGGCGGTCAATGGCGTCAACAGCCTGGACCATCTGGGAACCTTCGATGCCTTGGGCGCGGTGCTGCAAGCCGTCAACGATATCTCGCCGCTGAACGGCAGCGGCGATATGGGCGCGCGGGGCGGCTTGCACCAGTTGCTGGGCGCCGGCCTGGGCGGCGGATGGGGCGACAGCCAGGCGGTGTTGTCGACGCTGCCGCTGGGTGGCGGCTTGCAACTGGACTTGATGGGGCGCGGCGATCAGTTGCTCTTCGTCATCAACGGGGGCGACGGCAAGGCGGACATGGGCATCACGCTGGCCAACGGCGCGGCATTGCCGGCCTGGGTGCAGGCGGATGGGCGTGGCGTCGTGTTGATCAATCGGCCGGCTGGCGTGGAAACACTCAGCCTGCGCCTGACGTCCAGGTCAGGGCCGAATGCCGGCGTCGACCGGGTGATCACGATCGACTTCCTGTCGGGCACGATGCGCGAGCAGCGCGCCCCGGGGGACTCGTTGCCGCGTCCGCAGACCGCGCCTGACCGCACGCCGGGCGCGGCGGCCGCCGCACCCGTGCGGCTGGCGGGCACGCCGTTCTCGGTGCAGTTGGAACAAGCGGCGCGGCAGCACGATGTGGAGGACATCGCCTTGATGGACCTGCTGGACTAAGCGCTTGATGCAGGCAGGAATGCCCGGGCAAAACAAGGGCCAGGGCAAACGCCGGGCGGGCGGGGGGCGACTTCCGCCCGCCTTGCCGCCTGGGCCTCAAGCGGCGTGGGCGGGCCGGTGGCTCAGATGGCTTTGAAGGTCTTCAGGTGAATGCTGGTCTCGGTGGCCGAGATGCCCTTCAGGGTGCGCAGCCGGTCCAGCACTTCAGACAATTGATCGATGGTGGGCACACGCAGTTCCGCCAGCAGATCCCAGCGCCCGTTCGTGTCATGCAGGCCGGCCACGGCGGGTTCGCCCATCAGCAGGTTCACGATCTTGCGGGTTTCGTGGCCTTCCACGGCGATGCTTATCCACGCCACGATGTCATCGGTTTCTGCTTCGGGGCGCAGGCGCACGGTATAACCAACGATGATGCCCCGCTCTTCCAGCTTGCGGATGCGGTTGTCGATGGTGCCGCGCGATACGTCCAGTTTCTTGGCCAGGGTGGCGATTGACAGGCGGGCATTCGCGCGCAGCAGTCCAAGCAGATTCTGGTCTAGCGTGTCCATTGCGAAAAGTGCTAATCATGGCTGTCGGAATGCCAGAATCTTAGCGTTTCGTATGGAATATTGTCACTATGAATTGATTTGGGCATCAGCCAGAATTTCCTTTCCATCACTTGGGGAGAAAAAAATGACGACACTGCTCACAACATCGGACGTTGCCAACATCATGGCCTTGCAAGGCCCGCGCAAGGTGTTTACCGAACTGCTCGACTACGTACTGGCCGATTTTTTGCGATGGCAGGAATTCGACAAATGCGCGCGCGTCGCCAGTCACTCCCCCACCGGCGTCATCGAACTGATGCCCACCGCCGACCACGAGCTCTACAGCTTCAAGTTCGTCAACGGCCACCCCAATAATCCGCATGCCGGCCTGTCCACCGTGATGGCTTTTGGCGCGTTGGCCCAGGTCAACACCGGCGAGCCGCTGCTGATCAGCGAACTGACGCTGACCACCGCCTTGCGCACCGCCGTCACCTCCGCCCTGGCCGCAAGGGCGTTGGCGCGACCCGATTCTCGGTCGATGGCCCTGATCGGCAACGGCGCGCAGGCCGAGTTCCAGGCGCTGGCTTTTCACTATGTGCTGGGCATCGACACGCTGCACGTGTACGACGTGGACCCGGACGCCACCCGCAAGCTGCAATTGAACCTGGCCGTCGCCGCGCCGGCCTTAGCGGTGCTGGTCTTCGACGGTACCGCCCAGGCCGTCAAGGGCGTGGACATCGTCACCACCGTC
>NZ_JBCGCS010000009.1:235714-248156 GCF_038594925.1 Achromobacter sp. JD-1
TGCCGACGTGCTGAAGCAGGGCCCTGTTTTTGTTGAGTACGAACCGCAGACCCGCATTGAAGGCGACCTGCAGCAGATGCCCGCGGATTTTCCGGTAACGGAGTTGTGGCGCGTGCTGACGGGCCAGGCGGCCGGACGCCAAAGCGCGTCCCAGGTGACCATCTTCGATTCAGTCGGGTTTGCGCTGGAGGATTTCTCGGCCCTGCGTTGGTTGCGCGACAGCGCTGCCCGGCTGGGCGTGGGCACCCGCATTGAAGTGGCGCCGCAATTGCACGACCCCAAGAACCTGTTCGACGTGGTGCTTGCGGCAACCCGCGTCACGACAGGTGGCGCGGGTTGAAGGCTTGGCTCCCCCTACGCCCGTGTGGGCGCCTGGGTCGGTGGCGTGCCCTCATGGAACATGCCTTTCAACTGCGACCGCAGCTCGGGTGAGTCAGTGTGCTTGTGTACGGTGGTGGCGTGCTGCACGGCGGCTTCCAGCAGTTCGTCGTCGCTATCCGCGGCCAGGGCCACCGAGCAGTTCATGTCACTGGGGTACTCACGGCAATCGATGTATTTGCGGGTCATGACGTTCTCCCTGCGCAGCGCCCGGGGGCGGCTTGCGCGATGGAATTTCCGACGCGCTGCATACTGGGACATCGGGCGGGATGGCGCGTCGCAGCGCACCCGATGATGTCAAAAGTATAGGTCTGGCGCGGCCGTGGCGTAGCGGGAAAATGCGGGGTCGGCCCCTGTATTCATGCCGCCCCGCCATCCTTAGACCGGGTCGTTCGTTGGCGTGTCGTGCAAGATCGGCCGGCCCAGCAGATAGCCCTGGAAGTGCGAGCAGCCCTCTTGGGTCAAGCGCGCCAGTTGTGCCGCGGTCTCCACGCCTTCGGCGGTGGTGGGAATGTCCAGGCTGCGCCCAATGCCGTTGATGGCGCGGATAATGGCCAGCGCTTCCTTGCTGGATTCAACGTCCTGCGTGAACGACTTGTCGATCTTGATCTTGTCGAAGTCGAACGACCGCAGATAGCCCAGCGATGAATAGCCCGTGCCGAAGTCGTCCAGCGCCACCTTCACGCCCAGCGCTTTCAGGCGGTTCAGCGTGGTCAGATTGGCGGCGGAATTCGCCAGCAGCACCGATTCGGTAATTTCCAATTCCAGCCGCCGTGCGGGCAGGCCAGAGTTCGACAGGGCCGATTCCACCAGCGACACCAGCGCGCTGTTGGTGAACTGGGTGGCCGACAGGTTGACCGCCACGGTTTCGTGGTCGTCCCAGCGCATGGCTTGCGCGCAAGCTTCGTGCAGGGCAAAGGCGCCCAGCTCGTGGATCAGCCCGGTTTCTTCGGCGATGGGAATGAAGTCGTCGGGCATGATCAGACCCTTCACCGGATGCTGCCAGCGCATCAGTGCCTCGCGACCCACGATGCGGACGTGGCTGACATCCATGATGGGCTGGTAATGCAATTGAAACTGCTGCTCCATGATGGCCTGGCGCAGGTCCATCTCGATTTCATGGCGCTTAAGGGCGGCGGCCTCCATCTCGGGTTCGAAAAACGCCAGGCGGTTGCGGCCGTTGCGCTTGGCTTCGTACAGCGCCATGTCGGCGTAGCGCAGCAGGTGGTCGGCCGTGCAGTCCGTCGTTTCCGCCAGGGCGATGCCGATGCTGACGGTAACGGGCACGGTATGGCCGTCCACCTCGAAAGGCTGGCGCACCGCCTCGATCAAGCGGTCGGCCAGCTTGCGCACGTCTTCCTGTTGGCCGATGTTGGGCAGCACCACGGCGAACTCGTCGCCACCCAGGCGGGCCAGCGTGTCCTGTTCGCGCAGCGCCTTGGGCAGGCGCTTGGCCAGCAGGCGCAGCAGTTCGTCGCCGCAAGGGTGGCCCAGCGTATCGTTCACGCTCTTGAAGTTGTCCAGGTCCAGGCAGAGCACGGCGGTGCGGCGGTCGCCCACGCGGTTCTGCAGGGCCTTGAGCAGCTGTTCGCGAAACAGCCGGCGGTTGGGCATGCCGGTCAAGGTGTCGTGGTGCGCCATGTAGCGCACTTGCGCGTGCGCCGCGTTTTCGTCGGTGACGTCGTCGGAGATCAAGAGCGCGTAGCGCGAACGCGGGTCGCTGCTGTGGAATACCCGCGTGCGCGTGCGCAAGGTGCGCAGGCCGCGCGCGGTCTGCAATTCTTCTTCCGCTTCGCGCAGCGCGCCATCCGAACGCAGGGCGTCGTGGGTCAGGCGGTCGAAAAATTCGCAGACGGGCGCGGGCAGGCATTGCTGCGCGGTCTTGCCCAACATGTCGGCGCGCGTGGCGCCGAACGTCGCCTCGGCCTGGCGGTTGGCCAGCAGGATATTGCGCGACACGGCATCCAGCACCAGCACGCATGACGGAATGTGCGACACCACGGCTTCCAGAAAGCTCGACAGCGACGTCAGCTCTGTGTTGTAGTGCTCGGCCAGTTCCTTGGCGCGGACAAGCTGTTGTTCGCGTTCCCGCCGTTCGGTGATGTCGCGCGTGACCTTGGCAAAGCCAAGCAGCTCGCCCTGATCGTCGTGGATGGCGTCGATGACGACATTCGCCCAGAACAACGTGCCGTCCTTGCGCACCCGCCATCCTTCCGCCTCGAAGCGTCCTTGTTCGCGGGCGGTGGCCAGCCCGCGCTGCGGCAGGCCGGACGCCTGGTCTGCTGCGCTATAGAAGCAGGCGAAGTGCTTGCCGACGATTTCTTCCTGCGTGTAGCCCTTGGCGCGTTGCGCCCCGGCGTTCCAGTTGGCGACGGTGCCGTCCGGGTGCAGCATGTAGATGGCGTAGTCGATGACACCTTGCACAAGGTGCCGGTACATGACGTCGGAATTATCGATGATCATTGGGAGGTGACGGGAGCCGAACCCGCCGCAGGGGCGTCGCGCCAGCACGTGTGCTTGCATTGCGTTCCTGCCGGCGTGGGCCGTCCCGCGAAAAGACGAAGGGATATACGGCTTTACGTCGTATGGCGCGCAATAGTTAAGCCGAGCGCATGAAAAGGCGCAAATCTATCGAATGATGTCGCGCAAACACAATTCATTGCGTTCGCCTGGGCGGCGGCGGGGGGCAGCGCTGGCGCGGCTTAGAGCTTGACCCGCTGTTTGAGCGCTTGCGCGATCATGCCGATGTCGATGTCTTTGCCCGGGTTCTTCTGGCAAAAGTCGTACAGCACCGCCACGTAGGCATTGCCCAGCAGCTTGGTGATGGCGCCGGCGGTGGTGGCGGCAATGGTGCCGCCCACGGCGCTGCCCGCGCCGGGAATGAACTTCAGCATGCCCGACACCACCGACCGGCCGATCAGCGTGGCCGCCGAGGCGCCCAGCGTGGAGGTCACCAGCGTGGTGATGGCGGTGGTGTCCAGCTCCATGCCGAAGGTGATGCCGATCTTGGCGATCATGCCGACCTGGATCGGCACCAGCGCGAAGGCGTCGGAAAACGGAATGGGCGCGGCGGCGGCGGAAGCCGCCAGGCCGGCGGCCACGTTGACCTCTATCTCAGCCCGCTTTTTTTTTACTTCCAGGGCCTTCTTGTTGCGGGTGGACAGCGCGTTGGCGTAGGCGCGCTGCTGCGCCTCGGGGATGTGTTCAGCCGTGACTTCGATCAGCTTGTCCAGACCCATCGGCGGCAGTTCCGCGTCCAGTTCCTCGATCCATTCCGGCAGCGCCCGCACCGCCACCACCTGCTTGGCGCGCGGCAGCAGGGCGCGCGCCTGGTCCACGAAGGGGCTGTTCTTGCGCGCCTTGGTCAGCACCACCACCACGGGAATGCCGGCGTTGGCCAGCATGTCGGCAAGCTCGATCTCTGCGTCTTCCACGCGATGGCTGCTGTCCTGGATGCACAGCCAGGCCACGTGCAGGTGCTTGTCCTGGTCGTCGGACGCCGAGCGTTCCTGGATCAGATCCGCCAACTGCTGGCGCGAGCGCGCGTAGTCGCCCACTTCCAGTCCGCGTGTGTCGATGATGGTCAGCGGGTGGCCGGCCCTGGTGTATTCCTGGGTGGTCTGGGTGACGGGCTTGCCCGCGCCGGTCTTGGCCAGTTCGCCCCGGAACACCGCGTTGATCAATGTGCTTTTGCCCACCCCGGTCTTGCCCGCGATCAGGATGTTCACGCGGCCCGCGCCGCGCGTGGCCGTGCTGATGGCGTCGGCGATGGCGTCCTGCAAGGCGGGGGAGTCGGGGCGGAGAGGCGGCATGGCGGTGGGCGCTAAGGCGGGGGATTGAGCAACGATATCAGATGCGTCCGACATTCGCGCCAATGGCGATATTTTCGGCACGGCTTGAACGAAGATCCGGGTTGCCTGATAAGTCCGGCGTGCAGGCAGGCACGCCGGATTCAAAACAACCATTGCTGCCGTGGCTGGTGAGGAGACTTCGGACATGATTTTGGACATCGCCGTGATCGCGATTTACCTGGCGGGCATGCTGCTGCTGGGCTGGTATGGCATGCGGCGCGCGAAGACGCATGAAGATTATCTGGTGGCGGGCCGCAATCTGGGGCCGGGCCTGTACATGGGCACCATGGCGGCCACGGTGCTGGGCGGCGCCAGCACGGTGGGCACGGTGCGGCTGGGGTACACGTACGGCCTGTCGGGGTTCTGGCTATGCGGGACGCTGGGCCTGGGCATCATCGTGCTGAACCGGGTGCTGGCCAAGCCCTTGCTGAAGCTGCGCATCTTTACCGTGACGCAGATCCTTGAACGCCGGTTCAGCGCCGGCGCCAAGCACGTCAGCGCGCTGGTGATGATGGCCTATGCGCTGATGCTGGCGGCGACTTCCGTCATTGCCATCGGCACGGTGATGGAAGTGCTGTTCGACCTGCCGTTCTGGGTGGCGGTGGTGGTGGGCGGCGGGGTTGTCGCGGTGTATTCCGCGTTGGGCGGCATGTGGTCGCTGACGCTGACCGACATCGTTCAGTTCGTCATCAAGACGGTTGGGCTGATGTTCGTGTTGCTGCCCATCTGCCTGATGCGGGTCGGGGGCTGGGACGAGTTGGTCGCCCGCCTGCCGGCCGCCAGCTTCGACCTGACCACCATCGGCTGGAGCACCATCATCACGTACTTCGTCATTTACTTCCTGGGCATCCTGATCGGCCAGGAAATATGGCAGCGTGTGTTCACCGCCCGCGACGAACGCGTGGCCCGCGTGGCGGGCACCGCCGCCGGCCTGTACTGCATTGTCTACGGGCTGGTTGGCGCCTTGATCGGCATGACGGCCCAGGTGCTGCTTCCCGGTTTGGAAAACGCCAACAACGCCTTCGCGGCCATCGTGCAATCGCAGTTGCCGGATGGCATACGCGGGCTGGTCATCGCCGCGGCATTGGCGGCCATGATGTCTACCGCCAGCGCCACGATGCTGGCCACCGCCACCGTGCTGGCGGAAGACCTGCTGCCGGCCTTGCGCGGGGGGCGGCCCTTCAAGGACCTGCGCGCGCATCGCGTGATCACGTTGTTGGCGGCACTGTCGGCGGTGGGTATCGCGCTGGTGGTCGACGACGTCCTCAGCGCGCTGACCTGCGCCTACAACCTGCTGGTGGGCGGCATGCTGGTGCCCTTGTTGGGCGCCATCTACTGGCGCCGCGCGACCACCGCCGGAGCCATTGCCAGCATGTTGCTGGGCTGCGCCGCGGCCATCGTCTTCATGGTCAAGGACGGCCTGGCGGCCAACTCGCCGATCTATGCGGCATTGGCCGCCAGCGCGCTCAGCTTCGTGCTGATCAGCCTGATGGGCCGCGCCAGCGAACCCTCTCGGCACCCCGTGGTGTCGCCGGCAGATGCCGACTGATCCGCGCCGACGAATTCCATCCCTATCCAGGAGCAACCCATGAGCTTTACCCCGGAACGCCTTGCGGCGCTGCGCGCCCGCTTCGGCGGCGACAACGAAGCCGCCATCCACGACGCCCACTTTCGGGCGGTAGCCGCAAACATCATCGACAACAGCGGCACGCGCAGCGCGCCCTATGCGGGCATGCCCACCTTGCTGGACGCGCCTGCCGGATACATCGACTGGCAGTCGCCTGATTTCGGCGCCCTGCAAGTGGCGCTGGCCGGTGTGCCGATGGACCTGGGCGCCAGCAACCGCAGCGGTTGCCGCTTCGGGCCGCGCGCATTGCGCGCCATTGAACGGGTGGGCCCGTATAACCACGTGTTGCGCTGTACCCCCACGCGCGACCTGCGCGTAGCCGATATTGGCGACGTGCCCATGCGCAGCCGCTTCAGCCTGGAGCAGTCGCACGAAGACATCGAACGCGCCTACGCCCAGATCCTTGCGGCGGGCGTCATCCCCGTGTCGGTGGGTGGCGACCACTCCGTCACGCTGCCGATCCTGCGAGCCCTTGGCCGGCGTCAGCCGGTATCGCTGATCCACTTTGACGCGCATTGCGATACGGGCGGGCCTTTTGATGGCAGTCGCTTCCACCATGGCGGCCCGTTTCGCCAGGCGGTGCTGGACGGCGTGCTGGACCCTACCCGCACCATACAGATCGGTATTCGAGGGTCGGCGGAGTACCTGTGGGAATTTTCGTATGAATCCGGCATGACGGTGATCCACGCGGAAGACATCGGGCGGATGGGCGTGCCCGCGGTCATTGCCCGGGCGCTGGACGTCGTGGGCGACACGCCCGTGTACGTCTCGTTCGATATCGATTGCCTGGATCCTGCCTTCGCGCCCGGCACGGGCACACCAGAGGTCGGGGGCGTGACGGTGCGCGAAGCGCAGGAAATATTGCGCGGCCTGGCAGGCATCGACATCATCGGTGGCGACGTGGTCGAAGTGGCGCCCGCCTATGACGCCACGGCCAACACCGCGCATGCGGGGGCGCAGATGCTTTTCGAGATTCTCAGCTTGATCAGTGTCCGGCATGCGGGCTGAGCACATCGGGTGGCGGTGCCCGTCAACGGGGACGGGTCGCCGCGTCCGGGAGAAGCTTGCAATCGCCTTTCGCTTTGGCGCAAATGGTAATGGAAGGTACAAGCGCGGCAAATGCCCCGTCATGGAAGCCTGGTATCAGCGGCAGGGTAACCATGCACGGAAATGGTGCTGATTCGGGGCAAGCGACGGTGCTTATTCCGCTATGTGGGAAGCAGCGCTCACGCAGGGCTTGCGTGGAAAAATGGGGCGCGAAGGCGTCCTTTCCACGCTGTTACATCTCAAATGTTTCGAACTTCCTGAGACGGGAATCGGCTGCGTAGAATCAGCGCCTCGCAAGGTTTCGCCGCGCTTTCAGCGGCACCATTCATGACCCGGTTTGCCCTCGTTCCTCGTCTGCTCCGCTCGCGCCCCTTGACCAAGGGCTTTCGCTATCTGTACCGCTATACCCGCGACGGCGCCTATCGGCACAACGAAACGCTTTGGCCGCTGGTGAAGGTACGCCGCGATGGTCGCGAACGGCTGGTGGCGTGCGACCTGGTCGGCGTGCGTGGCCCGGCGACGCTGCCCATGGCGCAGGTGCCGCAGGACATACCGGGCGACGCGCATCTGATTCTTAGCGGCCCCTCGGTTGCCCAGATCGACTACGCGCGGTGCCGTCTGGGCACTGTCATGGGCGTGAATGGCTCCATCGCGCTGCGACGCGCGCACCCGACATTGCGCTTTCATTACTACGCGATGCTGGATGCGGGCTTCGTCAAGCGTCGGCGCGATCTGGTGGCTGACGTGCTGTCGCAAGACCTGCTGCTGTTCGTCACGCCCGAGGTGTATCGATGGATCTCGTTCCTGTTCGATGCGAAGACCGTCCGCTGCCGCATCGCGCTGTTCGAAGAAGTGCATCAGCGTGCACTGCAGGCGCGCGCGCAGCCGCACGAGCTTGAAACCCAGTTGGCCGACGATGCCGAGCTGGTGCTGTTCGACGCCCACCACCCGCAGCACGCGCACGGCTTCAGCCTGAACCCGGCGCGCGGGCTTTTCGGGGGCGGCACCGTCGCGTATACCGCTTTGCAATTGCTGGCGTGGATGGGCGCGCGCACCTTGTACTTGCATGGACTAGACCTGACCGCCACGGCGGGTCCGCGTTTCTATGAACACCCCGGCGCGCAATTGGCCACCGCGCTGGACCGGCAGTTTGCCGGGCATATCGAACCCGCGTTCCGCCAGGCCAGCCGCCTGCTGACCGAGCGTGGCGTCAAGGTCTACAACCTGTCCACCGACAGCCGCCTGGGCGACGACGTGTTTGAAAAGCGCCATTGGAGCTGTTTGCTCAATCAAGGGGAATCACCGCCATCCCCGCAACGGCTTGCAGGTCTGTCATGATGAAAATTCTCTACACCAACTTCCACCAGGGCGATGGCGGCGGGCACACGACCTACGTCATGTCCCTGGCGCGCATGCTGCGCCAGCGCGCCCAGATCACGGTTGCCGCGCCACGCGGCAGCCGCCTGCTGGCCGAAGCGGATGCCTTGCCCGGCGTGCATTCGATTGACCTGGAGTTCAAAGGCCGACCGTTTCAGCAATTAGGCGCCTTGCATCGCCTGCGCACGTTGCTGCGCAAGGAGCGGTTTGACGTCATCCACGTGAACGGCTCCGCCGACCACCGCCTGTGCATGTTGGCCGCCGTGGGCATGGGGGCCAAGCGCCCGTTCATCGTCTACACGCAGCACAACGACCGCAGCGGCAAGAGCCTGGGCGTACGCGTGCGGGCCAAGTGGGGCACCAACCGCGTCATCTGCGTCTGCGGCCATACGTTCGGGCGCATGAAGGAATCGGTTTTCCGCGACGAAGACCTGCGCGTGGTGCACAACGGCGTGGACACCCAGAAGTACCAGCCGGCTACCCCGGAACAAGCGGCGCAGGCGCGCGCCGCGCTGCTGCCCGAAGGCATGCGGCGCCGCTTTGTGATCGGCAGCAACGCGGGCACCGCGTCCTATAAGAATTGGCTGGACATGGTGACGGCCGTGTCGCTCTTGCCCGAGCATCAGCGTGATCAGGTCGTGATCCTGATCGCCGGCAAGGAACCCGATGCCGCGCAACGTCAGCGTGTGGCTGATCTGGCCATGACGCATCAGGTGGTGTTCACCGGGCTGCTCGACGATGTCCGCCCGGTCCTGGCCGCGCTGGATGTGGGTTTTGTCTTGTCGTCCCGGCTGGAGACGATTTCATTTGCCTGCCGCGAAATGATGGCGGCCGGCAAGCCGGTCATCGTCAGCAAGATGGGTGGGCTGACCGAGAACGTCACCGACGGTCGCAACGGCTGGGTGGTGACGCCGGGTTCGGTGAGCAATGTGATGGCGACGGTGTCCACCATCCTGAACGACCGCGGCGTGGTGTTGAAGATGGGCGAGGAGGCCCGCAACACCGCGCTGCGAGAGTTCTCACTGGCGCAGTTTGTCGGGCAGACCGAACTGGTGTACCTGGAGGGCAGGACGCCCGCCCGTCACTTCGGCCTGACGTCCTGATCGCGGTCTTGCGGGTGTCATGAAAAAAGGTCCGGCGCAGGAAATGCGTCGGACCTTCTTTGATACCGCGACGGGCCAGGAACTTAGAAGTGAATCACCGTGCGGATCGACTTGCCTTCATGCATCAGGTCGAAGGCTTCGTTGATGCGTTCCAAAGGCAGCGTGTGCGTTACGAACGGGTCCAGGTTGATCTTGCCGCTCATGGCGTCTTCGACCATGCCCGGCAGTTGCGTGCGGCCCTTCACGCCACCGAATGCCGAGCCGCGCCACACGCGGCCGGTGACCAGCTGGAACGGGCGCGTGCTGATTTCCTGGCCCGCGCCGGCCACGCCGATGATGATGCTTTCGCCCCAACCCTTGTGGCAGCATTCCAGCGCCGCGCGCATCACGTGCACGTTGCCGATGCACTCGAACGAGAAGTCCACGCCGCCATCGGTGAGTTCGACGATGACGTCCTGAATGGGCTTGTCGTAGTCCTTGGGGTTGATGCAGTCGGTGGCGCCCATGGCGCTGGCCAGCACGAACTTGTTCGGGTTGGTGTCCACGGCGATGATGCGGCCGGCCTTGGCCTGCACCGCGCCCTGAATCACGGCCAGGCCGATGCCGCCCAGGCCGAACACGGCGACGGTATCGCCTTCCTTGACCTTGGCGGTGTTGTGCACGGCGCCCAGGCCGGTGGTGACGCCACAGCCCAGCAGGCAGACTTTTTCATGCGGGGCGGCGGGGTTGATCTTGGCCAGCGAGATCTCGTTGACGACCGAGTATTCGCTGAAGGTCGAGCAGCCCATGTAGTGATAGAGCGGCTTGCCTTCGTAGCTGAAGCGCGAGGTGCCGTCGGGCATCACACCCTTGCCCTGGGTGGCGCGCACCTTCTGGCACAGGTTGGTCTTGCCGGACAGGCAGAACTTGCACTCGCGGCATTCGGCCGTGTAGAGCGGAATGACGTGGTCGCCGGGTTTCAGGGACGTGACGCCTTCGCCCACTTCCACGACGATGCCCGCGCCTTCGTGGCCCAGCACGGCGGGGAACAGGCCTTCGGGGTCGTCGCCGCTCAGGGTGAAGGCGTCGGTATGGCAGACGCCGGTGTGGGTGATCTGCACCAGCACCTCGCCGCGCTGCGGGGGCGCGACGTCAATTTCAACGATTTCCAGCGGCTTGCCGGGTTCGAATGCGACTGCTGCGCGTGATTTCATAGTTGGGCTCCACGAATGTCGGGGGAATTACTTCAAATAGGAACGGACGATGCGCATCAGCTGATCAACCTCGGCTTCAGCGTTGATCCCGGTGTGTTGCGGCCCGCCCTGGGCGGATTGCAGAAAGGTTTCCCGGAGATGGCTTTCCAGCACCTCGGCCATCAGGCCGGTGGCGGCGCCGCGCAAGGCGGCCAGTTGCTGTAGCAGCGCCCCGCATTCCGTGCCCTCGTTGACCGCGCGTTCCAATGCTAACGCCTGCCCCTGGATACGGCGCAAGCGGGTGACGACGCGTTTTTTTTCTTCCGGCGAATGCGGCACGGCAGGCTCCGAAAACGATACAGGGGGGGAGTATACGAAAACCGTCGGGCAATTCGCAAGACATATGTACCTGTCTATACTGGAGGCCGATTTTTTCACTGCGCCTTGGGGGTTGCCCCAGCGGCGCCCACCCAGGATGCATCCGTGGCTTCTCCTCCCCCCCGATTGCCCGTTCAAACCCATTCCCTGCCGGCGCCCCTGTATGCACAGGTCAAGCAGATGATCGCCCAGCAGATCCGCACCGGCGCCTGGCCCGCGCATTACCGCGTGCCATCGGAAAGCGAACTGGTCGACGAATTGGGGTTCAGCCGCATGACGATCAATCGTGCGCTGCGCGAGCTGACTGCCGAAGGCCTGCTGGTGCGGATGCAGGGCGTGGGCACGTTCGTGGCTCAGCCCAAGGCGCGTTCGGCGCTGTTTGCGGTGAACAACATCGCGGATGAGATCGCGGCGCGTAATCATCGGCATCACAGCCGCGTGGTGCGCCTGGCGGAAGAACCGGCCGGGCCCGAACAGGCCCAGGCGCTGGAATTGCGCGCGGGCGAGCCCGTGTTCCATTCCGTGATCGTGCATTTTGAAGACGACGTGCCGATCCAGTTGGAAGACCGTTACGTCAATGTGCGCTTGGCGCCCGACTACCTGAAGCAGGACTTCACCCAGCACACCCCCTACGAATACCTGACGCGCGTGGCGCCGCTTAGCGAGGGCGAGCACGTGGTCGAGGCCATATTGGCCAAGCCGCGTGAATGCCAGTTGTTGCAAATCGAGCGCAACGAACCGTGTTTGCTGATCCGCCGTCGCACCTGGTCGGGCGAGCGCGCCGTGACGCTTGCGCGTCTTATCCACCCCGGGTCGCGTCACCGCCTGGAAGGCAAGTTCACGACATGACACCGCGCAACATCCGTTTGTATCGCGCCGCCGATTACCCGCGCATGCCGTGGAAGAACGGCGGTGGCATCACGCAAGAGGTCGCCCGCAACCCGGGCGGCAGCAGCGCTGCGTTTGATTGGCGCCTGTCGATTGCCGAAGTGGCGCAGGACGGCGGGTTTTCGGCGTTCGATGGCTATCAGCGGATCATCACCGTGCTGGAAGGGGCGGGGATTCAGTTGACGATCGAAGGACACGAGCAGGCGCCGTTAATACCCCGTGAGGCGTATGCATTCCCGGGCGATGCGCGGGTGCATTGCCGTTTGCTGAACGGGCCGGTCCGGGATTTCAATTTGATCTATGCGCCTGGCCGCTATCAGGCACGGCTGCAATGGATATCGGCATCCTGCGTGTTCCATAGCGCCGCGCCCGATGTGCTGGTGCTGAATGCGGGTACTGCGTTGGTGGCGCAGGTAAATGGCGAAAGCCACACGCTGCACGCGCGGTACGACTGCCTGCACAGCCATGGCCAGGCAGGCCTGGCGGAGTACCGCCTGCAAGGCAACATCGACGCCTGCATGATAGAGCTGACCCCACAAGGCACGTAGATTCTATGGTTTGGCGCAAGCCTGGCTGGCCATAAAGAGGTTTACATCGAAGGGTTTGCGCGATTTCCATACG
>NZ_JBCGCS010000090.1:0-947 GCF_038594925.1 Achromobacter sp. JD-1
TAGTCAAAAATACAGTCATATGCCTAGTCAGTATTCTAGGTGAGTGATGGTGTCCGGTGATTCAGGGGGCCATTCCAGCATCTGCCCTGGGCGTTCTTCGCTCGCTCCTCGTTGCGGGTTTCGTGATCAACAGTGCACCTCTCATCGCTGCGTCGCCTAATGTGCAATCCGCCCTTGCGTATCGAGACCCCTATGTTTGGCATTTGGCGGACAGGCTGGCTACCGGCGCGATGCTCATGATTGGCCTATACGAAAACTCTTCACTTCCCCCCGACTTTCGCTTTCAGGTGGAGGGAAGCTTCCGAATTCTTTACCACCGTGGCCTGGTAGCGTGCGATGGTCCGTTGGACGAAATTGCCTTGAGAGTGGACAAGTCTCAGGTCATGGCGCTACGGTCATTGGATGACGCCGCGCTGAGCGCGTCGCTGGTAGATGCGGCCTTGACGGCGGAGGTACAAGAAACCCTTCTAAACTGGAATCGGTCCGTTTTCCCGACGTTTCTGGAGATGGTGAAGTCCGGGCATCATCCGGCGGGGCTGCCAGCGTGCTTGAATCCCAACTATGTCCTGCCACCAGCGGTACGCTCAGCCGTTAAATAAACGGCGTGTCAGCTATGGGTCGAGGTTGTGTGAAAACTCACCGTGCTGAGGGTCATGTCGGAAGTTGGCCTCTCAGATCAACTCAGGATCGACGATCGGAGTTGAGGGAAGGGTTTGAACACCCTCGAAAACAAGTCCATCACGAGTTTTCACACAACCTCGGTCGGAAGCAGACAGGGTCAAGGACACGCTAGTCGCCGGTCGACGTACTACGTGGTTGCGTAAGCTCCCCCTTCAGGTAGACACCGCCCGGTAGAATTTCGGAGCCTCGCTGAGTTGGAGATTCCCTTGAAGAAAAGCAGATTTACCGAGAGCCAGATCGTTGCTGTTCTGAAGGAAGGCGAAGCC
>NZ_JBCGCS010000091.1:0-921 GCF_038594925.1 Achromobacter sp. JD-1
GGCGTGATGACGCTCGTTAGCATCTTAGTCACCGACTGGTCGATCCAGTTCGCGATCCCGCCGAGACTGGCTAGACTGACCGCGGTGGTGGCCATTATCTCGCTCCAGGAAGCGGCGCGCGGATCGCACCAAGGCTGAAAGAGCTATCGGCCAGCTTTTCGGCTTGCTGCTCCATCAGGGCTTGCTCGGCCTCAATCTGGCGGGTGAGCATGTCCGCCCGGGTTTGGTCGGCCTGGATGTTTGCCTGCTCGACGAGCAGCCGGGCCTGCAGGTCAGCGATGGCCTTCGGATCCTGGGCCTGATTGATCTTGGCCTGGAGCTGGTCCACCTGCTTGACACGGGCGGTCATCGCCTTCTGGGTCTGCTCCATCATCGCCTGACTGCGAACGGCGATCTTTTCGGCCCGGGCGTCCAGGTTCTTTTTGTCCTGTTCGTAGTTGCCAGTTAAGCGTTCCTCGCGCTCAATGCGCTCCACTGCGTCCGAGATCCCGCCCAGCCCGCCATTGGAGGCGCGAAGAATATCCCGTGCGTCTGCCGGCAGTGCATCGCGAATCGCCGGGTTATTCAGGATGTCGCCCAAGTTCCGTGTCCCGGTTAGGGCTTCCAACTGACGCTTCTGGCTCTCAAGCTGATCCCTGAGGACAGCAATCTGCTCGGCATACTTGGCCAGCGTCTCGACGTGCTTGATGGCCCGGTCGGCGATGCTGGCCGCATCCACTACCGGAATGCCACTTGCGTGGACAGGCGTCAGGGAGTTGGAGAGAAGGACAGCAGTCAGGAATGCGGTTAACCGCGCTCGCAGGGCGTGGTTCGGGGTGTGCGTCTGGGACATTATCAGCTCCTTGTCGCCTCTTGGGCGAGCTTGAGGTAGTGGGGCAGCCAGAGGGCGGGGTCGTCACCATGCTTGGCAACTGCCGCTTC
>NZ_JBCGCS010000092.1:0-881 GCF_038594925.1 Achromobacter sp. JD-1
GTCTCGATGCCGCCCGGATCCCAATCTCAGCACTGATTTTTTGATCACGACTCCCCATTGGGCGTGCCCCTGCGGCTACGCCTACGGGTCGGGCCATCGCGCTTCGCGTTGAGCCTGGCCAACCCCGCCAGTCTCACCCCCTTGCGGGGCTTCAGTCCTACCCTCCCTACGGTCGGCTCACGCCTTCGCGCCTGCCGGCGCTGCGCGCTGCCGCTTGCCGGCCGCCTTGCGGCCAGGTTGACCCGCGCTGCGCGCGGGTAGGGGCGCTCGGCGCGCGCCTGGCTTTGGTGTCGCCGCCCTGTCTCTCGCAATGCATCCATTCCCGCGAGCCCCGTCCTAAAACGCCGACCGTACCACTGCGTTTCTCCCTCCAAGGGTCCGGTGCTCACCCGTTCGGTGCTCGCCTTCGGCTGCGCTCCGCATGCGGCCTCTGCTCCGGCCCTTTCCAGTCGTCACTACGTGGCCACGGACGGCACGGACAGGCCTCACAGGAACGGATGCGAATAACGCGGAGGGAAAGACCATGAACAACCAAATCCAACAAACCTACGCTCGGACGACTTCTTCAGGATCGGTCAGCGCTCCAAAAACGCTCTTGAATGCAAAGGAAATAGCCATGGCAAACACTGTTCAGACAATCGCAATGCCGAAGCCCGCAGTGGTGTTCCTTCGCGGCCTGGACGCCCGCGTTGCTCACACCAAAGCAGCAGGGATGTTCGATGAAGACAGCCGTTTCATGGACCTTGGTTACGCGCAAATGCTGGCTCACGTTCAAGGCCGCCAAGACTTCACCCGTGGCCGTGTCGCCGACGACGTACCGCCGTTGCTGGCCGATGTTGCCGAACTGGCAAGCGCATGGGTGGACGGCTGGGACGCAGCAG
>NZ_JBCGCS010000093.1:0-855 GCF_038594925.1 Achromobacter sp. JD-1
CTGCGCGCCGTGCTGATGCAGGTGGCCGATGGTACGTCGCGCGTGCTGCTGGTCATCCACCACCTGGCCGTGGACGGTGTGTCGTGGCGCGTGTTGCTGGCGGATTTGCAACTGGCCTACACGCAAGCGCTGGCGGGCGGCGCGATCAACTTGCCCGCGCGTTCAGCGAGTTACGGCGCATGGGCGCGTCGCCTGCATGGCATGCGCGCGTCGTATGAACCCGAGCTGGATTACTGGCGCGCATTGCCGCCCGGCGACGCCTTGCCGTGCGATGATGCGCAGGGTTCGAACCGCGTCGGTGACCAGCAGCGCTTAGCACTAGCGCTGGACCGCACCACGACCCAAGCGCTGCTTAAGGACGCGCCTGCCGCGTACCGCACGCAGGTCAACGACCTGCTGCTGGCCGCGTTGGCGCAGGCGCTGGGCGAGTGGGGCGGGTTGAAGCAGGTGCGTATCGATCTTGAAGGCCATGGCCGCGAAGACGCATCGGGTGAGCTTGACCTGTCACGCACCGTGGGCTGGTTCACCAGCGTGTATCCGGTGGTGCTGGATACGCAAGGCGACACCTCCGAACGGCTGATGCGTGTGAAAGAAACCTTGCGTGCCGTGCCGTCGCAAGGCTTGGGTTATGGCGTGTTGGCCGACGCCTTGCCTGGCCAGCCGCAAGCGCCCATTCTGTTCAACTACCTGGGTCAATTCGAGTCGATAAGTTCGGGCGAGGCCGACTGGCGCATCGCCGCCGAATCGCCCGGGGCAGGGCAGGACGAATCCGCCGAGCTGATCCACGAATTGACCTTTAACGGCCACGTACACGACGGCCAACTAAGCATTTCGTTGGGCTACAGCAGCAAGCGC
>NZ_JBCGCS010000094.1:0-855 GCF_038594925.1 Achromobacter sp. JD-1
CTGCGTGCCGTGCTGATGCAGGTGGCCGATGGTACGTCGCGCGTGCTGCTGGTCATCCACCACCTGGCCGTGGACGGCGTGTCGTGGCGCGTGTTGCTGGCAGATTTGCAACTGGCCTACACGCAAGCGCTGGCGGGCGGCGCGATCACCTTGCCCGCGCGTTCAGCGAGTTACGGCGCATGGGCGCGTCGCATCGAAGCCGCACGCACGTCGTATGAGCCTGAACTGGATTACTGGCGCGCGTTGCCGCCCGGCGACGCCTTGCCGTGCGACGACGCGCAGGGGCCGAACCGCGTCGGTGACCAGCAACGCGTGGCGCTGGCGCTAGACCGTGCCACGACCCAAGCGCTACTCAAGGACGCGCCCGCGGCGTACCGCACGCAGGTCAACGACCTGCTGCTGGCCGCGTTGGCGCAGGCGCTGGGCGAGTGGGGCGGGTTGAAGCAGGTGCGTATCGATCTTGAAGGCCATGGCCGCGAAGACGCATCGGGCGAACTGGACCTGTCACGCACGGTGGGCTGGTTCACCAGCGTGTACCCGGTGGTGCTGGACACGCAAGGCGACACTGCCGAACGGCTGATGCGTGTGAAAGAAACCTTGCGTGCCGTGCCGTCGCAAGGCTTGGGTTATGGCGTGTTGGCCGATGCCTTGCCTGGCCAGCCGCAAGCGCCCATCCTGTTCAACTATCTGGGCCAATTCGACACGGTGACCGCGGGCGAGGCCGACTGGCGCATCGCCGCCGAAGCGCCCGGGGCAGGCCAGGACGAAGCCGCCGAGTTGATCCACGAATTGACCTTTAACGGCCACGTACACGACGGCCAGCTAAGCATTTCGTTGGGCTACAGCAGCAAGCGT
>NZ_JBCGCS010000095.1:0-824 GCF_038594925.1 Achromobacter sp. JD-1
GGCACGGCGGTGCTGGGCCTGGGCAATATCGGCGCGCTGGCCTCCAAGCCGGTCATGGAAGGCAAGGCGGTGCTGTTCAAGAAGTTTGCCGGCCTGGATGTCTTCGACATCGAAATCAACGAAACCGACCCCGACAAGCTGGTGGAAATCATCGCGGGTCTTGAAGCCACCTTCGGCGGCATCAACCTGGAAGACATCAAGGCGCCGGAATGCTTCACCGTGGAACGCAAGCTGCGTGAACGCATGAAGATTCCGGTCTTCCACGACGACCAGCACGGCACCGCCATTACCGTGTCGGCCGCGTTCATCAACGGCTTGAAGGTCGTGGGCAAGGACATCAAGACGGTCAAGGTGGTGACCTCTGGCGCCGGCGCTGCCGCCCTGGCGTGCCTGGACCTGATGGTGGACCTGGGCCTGCCCCTGGAAAACATCTGGGTCACCGACATCGAAGGCGTGGTCTATGAAGGCCGTACCGAATTGATGGACCCGGACAAGGCGCGCTTTGCGCAGAAGACGGATGCCCGCAAGCTGGCCGAGGTGATCCAGAACGCCGACGTGTTCCTGGGCCTGTCGGCCGGCGGCGTGCTCAAGCCGGAAATGGTTGCCACCATGGGGCCGCGCCCGCTGATCCTGGCGCTAGCCAACCCCACGCCCGAAATCCTGCCGGAAGTGGCCCATTCGGTGCGCGACGACGTGGTCATGGCCACGGGCCGGTCCGACTACCCGAACCAGGTCAACAACGTGCTGTGCTTCCCGTACATCTTCCGGGGTGCGCTGGACGTGGGCGCCACCACCATCACGCGCGAAATGGAAATGGCGGCGGT
>NZ_JBCGCS010000096.1:0-816 GCF_038594925.1 Achromobacter sp. JD-1
CCAAAATCCCTGCCATGACGTGCAAAGTGGTCATCAAGCTTGGCTTGGTCAGCAAACTTCGCTCCGCTTCCTGTCGCATTTGTGACCCTAACCCCGAATTAGTCCGTGTGGATTCAGACGGTCAGTGCAACACCCTATTGAAAGCCTGATGGATAGAGGTGTGCAATGGTCAGTATTTACGGCGCCATGACTACGGAGAGGAAGTCTAGGATTTGGGAGCTATGGCGCAAGGGGACCCCGATGAGCTCCATTTCGCGCGACATATCTAAGCCTCCTGCGACTGTCTTTTCATATCTCCTGTACCACGGAGGCATCTCGCCTAGGACCAGGACGCGCCGTGCAAAATGCCTGTCAGCAGAAGAACGCGAGTCGATCTCTCGAGGGTTGGCTAGTGGCGCAAGTTATCGAGCTATTGGTCGCCAGTTGGGCCGCTCAGCATCGACGATCTCGAGAGAGGTCGGCCGCAACGGTGGACCAGGGAAGTACCGAGCGTACGATGCTGAAAAGCAGTTCTTGAAGCGTGGTCTGCGACCGAAGCCTTACCTGCTGTCCAGTGAACCGGAGCTGCGCGGTATCGTGATACGCCTGTTGGAGGCTGACTGGTCGCCAGAACAGATTTCAGGACGGCTGAAGCGTCACTCTCCTGACGGAAAGATCATGTGTGTTTCGCACGAAACAATCTATCGATCGCTGTTTGTTCAAGCCCGCGGTGTAATGACCCAGCAGAACCTGCTCAGGTCGTAAGCACCCCTGTCAAGTAGACATCGGTTGATAGACGATCGGAGCAAGGGTTAGCCGGGGCATGAATTGCACCGG
>NZ_JBCGCS010000097.1:0-720 GCF_038594925.1 Achromobacter sp. JD-1
GATAGTGTTCACGAGGTGGGTCAGAATTAGATGCAAATCAAACGTAAAAGTGGGTCAACTCTGCCTGCAAATCAACACTTGTAGGACCCTTGCAGCCAGGTAGTGACGGGATAACCCAAAGCCTCCAGACGCGGTTTGATACGATCGCACAACGCATTCCAGTGATTTTGCAGGAATTGCCGTTGCTCTGGAGTTGGCGTTACACGCCCGTGCAACGTCTGTTCGGCGTGGCCGTTGAAAAGTCGAGCTGCTTTTCCCATTTAGCCCTCCCGGCATGGTGTTTACTCTACGATTCGACAAACTAAACAAGCCTCGCAGGACGAAAGTTCGCGATAGCTATATGGTTGTGGGATCCCTGTAAGGTGCGTTGTTCGCTGAACAGAAGTTCCCAAGAAAGATCTAAGTATTTACTGGACCCTACTATAGGATGGATCCCCGCATACTGCCCGAGCAATGTGGACCAACTCCGCCTTTAGCCAAGGTTTTGGATGCAGAGCACGCGCCTCTTGCTGAAGGTCAACGATCGTGCGTCCATTGAAGACGTTCCAACATATCTAGATGGACGCCTTGGACATTGGATCCTCGCGGCTGAGCGTCAGATCTGGATTTGACCCTGTATCGCCGGACACCACTTCACCGTTAGGTTGATAAAACGGCGAGACGCCGGAACTCTCGGGGAGAACGATACTTCAACGCACTGTGTGGATGCGATTCGTTGTA
>NZ_JBCGCS010000098.1:0-687 GCF_038594925.1 Achromobacter sp. JD-1
CGAGGTGGCCATCAACCGAAGACCAGCTTGATGATGCCGCCAGCGATGGCACCGGAAAAGACGATACCCACTGCCCATTGATAGGCGGTCTCCTTGCGAATCACATCGAACGAGTAAAGGATGCCGATGATGCCGGCGGAAACAAGACCAATGACAGGAATGATGAGCCACAGCCAATCTTTGATCTTCTGCACGGTAGTGGTGGCCTTTTCGAACTGCGCCATCGCCAGTTCCGGTTGCAGCAAGAGGAGCACTGCCAAGGTCGCGTATGCCAGGGCGGCAACCGCGCGGCGAATCTTGGGCTGCGAGTCGACAGGGGAGATATTGGATGCTGCGGTCATTTGAAACTCCAATGGGTGACGCCACCCGGCCGATGAGCGGGGCGGCATTCGTTGAGGTAGATGAGAGGGCCGGTGTTTAGCGGCTAAACACCGGCGAGGGGTGCGCTTCTACTGCGCCGGCAGGCGCGAGGACGGCGTTGGAACCGGCCTGCCGAATGTGGCATCTGGGCGCGGTTCGAATGCGTCTTTGCGAGGCACTACAAAAGCGTCGTTGCGGGGCTTCTGAAAGGCATCGGGTTTGGACGACTTCGGAAGCGGCGGGCTACGCATCTTGGCGTCAGCATTGGCGGGCGCGCCGCCCTCCTTCACGATGGCCGGTACCGCCAGGCCTGCGCCGGCGATGACC
>NZ_JBCGCS010000099.1:0-687 GCF_038594925.1 Achromobacter sp. JD-1
CGAGGTGGCCATCAACCGAAGACCAGCTTAATGATGCCGCCAGCGATGGCACCGGAAAAGACGATACCCACTGCCCACTGATAGGCGGTTTCCTTGCGAATCACGTCGAACGAATAAAGGATGCCGATAATGCCGGCGGAAACAAGGCCGATGACGGGGATGATGAGCCACAGCCAGTCTTTGACCTTCTGCACGGTAGTGGTGGCCTTCTCGAACTGCGCCATCGCCAGTTCCGGTTGCAGCAGGAGGAGCACTGCAAGGGTCGCGTATGCCAGGGCAACAAGCGTGCGGCGGCTCTTGGGCTGCGCGTCGACAGGGGAGATATTGGATGCTGCGGTCATTTGAAACTCCAATGGGTGATGCCACCCGGCTGATAAGCGGGGCGGCATTCGCTGAGGTAGATGAGAGGGCCGGTGTTTAGCGGCTAAACACTGGCGAGGGGTGCGTTTCTACTGCGCCGGCAGGCGCGAGGACGGCGTTGGGATCGGCCTGCCGAATGTGGCATCTGGGCGCGGTTCGAATGCGTCTTTGCGGGGCGCCACAAAAGCGTCGTCGCGGGGCTTCTGAAAGGCGTCGGGCTTGGACGACTTCGGAAGCGGCGGGCTACGCGTCTTGGCGTCAGCATTGGCGGGCGCGCCGCCCTCCTTCACGATGGCCGGTACCGCCAGGCCAGCGCCGGCGATGACC